>QNXU01000037.1 GCA_003973485.1 Bacteroidota bacterium
CATATACAAAACAGAACGCACGGTTGTAGAGCACAAAATTTTGTGCAAATAGTATTTGAGATGCTACAAAAAGCACCCAAATCAATATCTGTTTGAAATTATTACTACTGTTCATATTCTGTTTGTAGTTCCTGTTCCAAAGAATCTTTTTCTTGTTTCAGCTTATTGCCAATAACATACACATAATCAAGGCTAAAGAAATCTGCTGAAAGGGCTACTTCTATATCATAAAAAGTAGCTTCCTCATCAATTTCTACACTTTTGACTGTTCCAAGCTTAACCCCTTGTGGAAAAATGGCATCATAACCAGAACTAATCACTTGCATTCCTTCTTTCACCTGAATATGACGAGGCACATACTCTAATGAAATTTCGGTTGGATCTTCACCTGACCAATTTGCCGTACATAAAGTCTCCGTTTCATCAATCAATACTGAAATCAACAAACTACTATGCAAAGCTGAATAGGCTGTGGAAAAATTAGAAGACACACTTTTGATTTTTCCAACCACACCCTTTGGATTGATAACGCCCATTCCTTCTTCTATCCCATCCTCACTTCCTTTATTTAAAGTAAAATAGTTTCTAAATCTATGCACAGAATTATTGACCACTTTTCCTGTGATGAATTCATATTGACCATTTAGTTCGAATGGAATTTCAGCTGAATCTAAATTTATTTCTATACTATCTCCTGCTATTCGATTTCTTAAGCGCTCATTTTCCTCCACTAAATTTTTATTGACTTTAGCGAGCTGGAAATAATCTTGCACGGCTTGCTTATTTTCATAAACATTTCCTGCAAAAGAACTGGAGCTATTAAAATAGGAAGCACTGATGTAATCATTATGATTGACTACCAGCCATGCACTAATAACTTCCAATAGCAAAAAGATAAAGAAAGCCCGATATTGATAAATAAACTGAAATAACCTACGCATTTACCTTTTGGGTTACAGGCAAAAAAATAAAACGCTTTAAAAAGGAAAAAGGAATGCCTTTTATAGGATTCCCTTTTCCAAAAATATTTTGTATTGAATAATTCATTTAACTCATTAAAACTGCTTTGTAATGGTTTAAATTTTTCAATGCAATTCCTGTTCCTCGAACTACTGCTCTCAACGGATCATCCGCCACATGAATCGGAAGCTTTGTTTTAAGCGCCAGTCTTTTATCAAGTCCTCTTAATAAAGCACCACCACCAGTTAAATGAATTCCATTGTCATAAATATCGGCAGACAATTCGGGCGGTGAAATCTCCAAAGCTTTTAGCACGGCTTCTTCAATTTTGGATACCGACTTATCAATCGCAAAAGCAATCTCAGAATAAGATACTTTAATTACTTTCGGGATACCTGTCATCAAATCACGACCACGGATTTCATAATCCTCAGGTCCGTCATCCAATTCTGTTAAAGCTGCCCCTACTTCAATTTTTATTTTTTCAGCAGATCGTTCCCCAATTAACAGGTTGTGCTGCCTACGCATATAATCCAAAATGTCTTTGGTGAAAGTATCACCTGCTACTCTGATGGATTGGTCACATACAATTCCTGAAAGGGCAATTACAGCAATTTCAGTTGTACCTCCTCCGATATCCACCACCATGGAACCAACAGGTTGCTCAATGTCAACGCCTATACCGATACTTGCCGCTATAGGCTCGTGAATCATATAAACTTCTTTTGCCCCTGCATGCTCAGCTGAATCTCGAACGGCTCTTTTTTCTACTTCAGTAATTCCTGAAGGAATACAAATTACCATTCTGTGGGAAGATGGCATGAAACTTCTTTTTCCGCCATCAATCATTTTAATCATCCCACGAATCATGTGCTCTGCAGCATGGAAATCTGCAATTACCCCATCCTTCAAAGGACGAATTGTCTTTATGTTTTCGTGAGTTTTCTCATGCATCTGCATGGCTTGGCGCCCAATGGCCAACACTTTGTTAGTAGCTTTATCAATGGCAATGATGGAGGGTTCATCCACCACTATTTTGTCTTTATGAATAATTAAGGTATTGGCTGTACCTAAATCTATGGCTATGTCACTTGAAAAGAAATCAAATATCCCCATGGATGTTCTTGTATAATATATTTAAAAATTTACGCTCTGGAAATTTACAAATTACTTTGATAAATTAAGCGGTTCAACGAAAATATTTCCAGATTTATCTAAAGATTAACTTTTAATGTTTAAAATGTCTTATGCCTGTGGTCACCATTCTCATACCATGAGCATCGCAATAATCAATACTATCTTGGTCTTTAATAGAACCCCCAGGCTGAATCACAGCAGTAATTCCTGCCTGATCTGCAATTTCCACACAATCAGGAAATGGGAAAAATGCATCTGAAGCCATTACTGCTCCTTTCAAATCAAATCCAAAAACTTTAGCTTTTTCAATGGCTTGCTTTAAGGCATCCACTCTTGAAGTTTGACCTACTCCGCTTGCCAGCAATTGGCCATTATTTGCTAAAACAATAGTATTGGATTTTGTATGTTTACACACTTTAGAAGCAAATAGTAATGCTTTTTCCTCCTCAGCAGTTGGTGCTTCTTTAGTCACCACTTTCAAATCTGATTTGCTGTCGGTATGCAAATCTCTGTCTTGCTCAATTACGCCATTCAGCAAACTTTTAAACTGCTTCTTTGTAGAAAGATTCGTTTTCTTTTTCAAAAGAATTCTGTTCTTTTTACCTTTTAAAACCTCCAAAGCTTCCTCAGAAAAATCAGGCGCAATTAAAATTTCAAAAAATAAAGAATGCATTTCTTCTGCTGCCTCTTTATCAACTGTTTTGTTTGTAATCAAAACGCCACCAAAAGCAGAAAGTGTATCTGCTGCAAATGCTTTTTGATAAGCTTCCTTTACTGAATTTCCTAATGCCATTCCGCAAGCATTGGTATGTTTCAAAATAGCAAAAGCAGTTTCGCCATCAAATTCTTCAATTAAAGAAACGGCTGCATCAACATCCACCAAATTATTGTAAGATAATTCTTTACCATTCAGCTGGTCGAAAAGCTCTTCCAAATCACCATAGAAAACACCTTCTTGATGTGGGTTTTCTCCGTAGCGTAGAGTTTTATTTTCTGAAATGCTATGTTTAAAGCCTTTGATAGCTTCTTCCTGATTGAAATAATTGAAAATGGCAGTATCGTAATGAGAGGAAACATTGAAAGCATGTGCGGCAAAAGCTTTTCTATCTTTCAAATCCGTACTTCCGTCTTTTTCTTGCAATACTTTTTCCAAATCAGCATATTGATTTTGAGAAGCTACAATTACAACATCCTTGAAATTTTTAGCCGCAGCTCTAATTAAAGAAATACCTCCTATATCAATTTTCTCAATTATATCTTGCTCGCTCGCCCCTGAAGCAACAGTTTGCTCAAAAGGATATAAATCAACTATTACCAAATCAATTTCTGGAATATCATATTCTTGCAATTGCGCTTTATCCGATTCTAACTCTCTTCGGCCTAAAATGCCACCAAATACCTTAGGGTGTAAAGTTTTAACTCTTCCTCCTAAAATTGAAGGGTAACTGGTTAAGTCCTCAACAGCGATTACTTCTGCTCCTTGTTGTTCAATAAACTTTTGGGTACCTCCCGTACTGTATATTTTCACGCCTTTATCTTTCAATATTTGAACGATAGGCTCTAAATTATCTTTGTGAAAAACTGAAATGAGTGCGGATTGGATTTTTTTGACTGACATTTTGATAATGATTATATGGATTCTGAAATTAGCTTACACAAAAGCTTGTCATTTGATTCTAATTTTCAAATAGTTGCCAATGATTTTCGTGTATTTGCCTAATAGGCTCTATTTAATTTTTTGCAAAACTAATTGATTTAAAGCTTTTTCGCCTATCCTTTAAAAACTTTATGCAGATTGATTTAATATTTTTTCAGATAATAAGCATTTTGCTAATCTTTCAATCCTTAAATGTGTTAAGTGTATGATGCGAAATATAATTTTCGCTTTAATTAAAAAATAGAATTTGAATGTCATTCTTTGATCAAATTATAAATAAAATATTTCCAAAAGAGAAGAAAAATGTAATTCTAACAAATGAGGTTCTGAAGAGAAGTCAGCATGAGTTTGATTCTTATGATGAATGGCATGCTTCTGATGTGAGCAAGGAAATTTTGGATAAGATTTTCAGGGCTTATCATCTAAAGAAAACGGATATCAAAGACCCAATTCCTATTGCTCTTTTTGAAAGTGACAAAGCCAATGGTTTTGCAATAGCCAATTGTAGCACTTTACTTGACTCAGATTACAAAATGTTGTTGGAGCACTTCAAAAAGCAAATTTTATCAATAGGTTATAGACAATCTGGCTCTAACAGGAAAGTGACAGCAGAACAAGACCGGGTCATTACCAAAGAATTTTATTATTTGAAACCGCCCATTCAAATGGAACCGCCCATTAACCAAAGATATGGTAACATTAGTTTGGAGCTAATCCTTTATGATGAAAAGCCACATTATTTAAAATTGATGGCAAGTGTTTATTCCGATAGATTGTATTCAGAGCCAGAAAACTTTTCAGATTTGGTGGAGAAGCTATTTGAGCGGGGGGAATAAAAATTTGGCAAATGGAATAGTGCATTAGATATTCTATTTATGCTTAATTAGGAATCTCCAATGCTTTCAATATCAATTATCGCTTTTATTTCCTCTTTAAATTCAGGAATTATTTTTTCAACTACTGCCCAAACTGCCCATAAATCTACTCCTATATAATCATGGATTAATTTATCACGCATTCCCGCAATCCTTTTCCATTCAATGGCAGGGTATTTTGATCGAAAATCATTGTCTAATTGCTTAGTAGCTTCCCCCATTATTTCAAGATTTCTTATTACACCATCTTGAATAAGGGATTTGTTAAGAAAATCTCTTTCATTCAGGTTAGATGTATATTCTTGAATTTTCTCAATACAATCTAAAATATGACTTAAATAAATGATAGGATTTTTCTTCATTAAGCCAATGCTATTAAATCTTTTTCAACATATTCTTTTAACCTTGGATTTAGAGAACGCTTTGTAATTAGGTCAACTTTAATTCCTAATTTTTCACTTAAATATTGTTCTAATCCTATTAATTCCAATAAATCAGGAGACTTATCAAAATCAACCAATATGTCTAAATCACTAGATGAATTGTTTTCATCTCGAGCATAAGATCCGAACACGCCTACTTCAACAGGATTATATTTTTTTAAGGCATTAAGTATTAACTCCTTTTGCTCAATGTTTATCATATCATAAATTTAATGAATTTTTTAAATACTTGTTAATTCCTTATTTTATTCAAGATTCTTTTGTCAAAGCAATTTTAATTATTGCTAACTATAAATATCCTCCAGAGCTTTATCCAACTGCTCAAATTTGAATTCAAACCCTGAATTCAAGGTTTTTTCAGCACTTACTTTATTGCCTCCCAGTACCATTTGCGCCATTTCGCCTAGGATTAATTTCATTGCAAATGGTGGTACATTTGGTAAAATCAAAGGCTTGTTCAATGCTTTGGCCACGGCTTTAGTAACTTCTTTATTCGTAGCAGGATTTGTGCCCACACCATTATAAATGCCCGTTAATTTGTTTTCCATAATATGAAGAAATAATCTGGCCAAATCCTCAATATGAATCCAGCTCATCCATTGTTTCCCTGAGCCTAATGGAGCTCCAGCAAATAGTTTAATCGGCTGAGCTAATTGTGGAAGTGCACCTCCTTTTTCTGATAAAACAATACCTATTCTAATTTTAGCGGTTGGGATTTGAAGAGACATAAATTGGTCTGCTGAAGCTTCCCATTTTTTGGTAACCTCTGCTAAAAAATCTGTCCCAGCAGCAGAGTTTTCGTCCACTAATTTATTCCCAGTATCCATTCCATAATAACCAATGGCACTTGCGCTAATGAAATGCTGTGGTGCATGCTCTGGCATTTTAGCTATGGTTTTGTACAAAAGTGCAGCAGATTCAGTTCTACTTTCTATTATGATTTTCTTTCTCTTTTCAGTCCATTTTTCATCTGCAACACCTGCACCAGCTAAATGGATTATAACATCTGCAAAACGAATGGCTTCTTCCTCCATTTCTTGTTTTTTAATGTCCCATTCAAATTGCTGGTAAGGATAATCCTCCTTTTTGTTTCTGGTCAAATGAGCAACTTCATAGCCTTTTTCTTTCAAAAGAGCTGAAAGTTCTGCTCCTACTAAACCCGAACCGCCTGTAATTAATACTTTCTTCATAATGATATATTCTACCCATTTTTAACTCATGAAAGGCAAATAAGTTGGATAAAACATTAGTCTTAAAATAAGGCTTGATTTTTGTAATCTTGTCTTTCGCATTTATAAAACTCTAAATTTACTATATCATAATACCTATATTTGCGTTTGCTGGCTTAAAGAATTGATTCAACATGCTAAGATTTATTATATTTTCCGCTTTTCTAATTTTCAATATTAATTTCTCATTTGCCCAGTTTCAAACTGTTGCAACCGAACATTATCTACTAGGTGTAGATGTTGAAGGATATGAAATTAATCTTCCATTTTCAAAAGAGAAAGTAGACGAAAGCTGGAAGGAGTATGCCAAGGATTTTGGTAAAAGTGAGGAAACACAATCGCATAAAACCTATCAAACTACTTTCAAAACAGATCTCTATGCTGAAGAAATCTTAATCTTTAGCCAAATAACAGGCAACAAAGAACAAAGCAAAATTTGGGTAGGTATTGATCCACAAGGAATTCCTAAGGACATGTACCCTAAGCTGCAGGAAGAAATGGAGCAATATGTTTATGATTTCAATATTTATATGAGAAGAAATCAAGCTCAAAAGAAAATTGATGAATCAGAGCAAGCTGCCTCTTATTTAAGCAAGGAATTTGAAAGTTTAAAAAAAGATGAACGCAGAACATTAAAAGATCAAGAAAAAACCAATAGCAGAATTAATTCTTATGAAGAAAAATTGAGGGCGCTTCGAACTGATTCCACACAAAATGCGCAGAAATTAGAAAAGCTGTCTGTTGAAATTGATTCACTTTATCTTGAAATTGAGGAAATTAAAAAGGTGATGCAGAGTTTCAGACAAAAAATGGATGAAATCAAATAGACTCTATTTGGTAATTTCATAAGCAAATTTTACACCTGAATTTAAGTATTAGGTTCCAGATATAATTAATATCCTCTTTTTATATTAATTCTGTAAGCTTTCATCAAAATTCCATCAAAACTTACCGTTCAAACATCTTAATTCGTATTAGTGTAAATCCAGATGCATTTGCACTTTAAATGTATTCTATTTGCTCAATAGAGGGCATTGTTATATTGAAACTAATACCGAAATGACTAAAAACACCATATTACTCTTAGTACTATTTTATTTACCTGTTGTAACAATTAATGCAAAAGAGGACGAAAAAAAGAGAATACGGGAAATGAAAACGGAATTGGTGGAAGATATTACACCAAGTATTGATGGAAATTTAGACGACAAATTCTGGCAAGGTATAAATGAAATTCAAACACAATTCATTGCCTTTGTGCCTGAAAATGGTGCCAAATCAACTCAAAAAACATATCTCAAAACCGCATATACTGATTTTGGGATCTACATTGCTGCTAGAATGGAAGATACTAGCGGTGAACCTATTCGTAAAGAATTGGGCATAAGAGATGATGACAGTAGAAACGCAGACCAATTTGGAGTGATTTTAGACACTTATCAGAATGGGCAGAATGCTTTTTACTTAAAAGTGAGTGCTGCAGGTGTTCAAACAGATATATTTATCAACAGAGGTAGAAGTGACTACAATTGGGATGCAGTATGGAATAGCGAAGCAAAAATAACCGAATCAGGCTGGCAAGTTGAAATAGAAATTCCTTATTCTGCTATTCGATTTCCAAAAGATCAAAATCAGGATTGGAATATCAATTTCATGAGAAAAATACAAAGTAAGAATGAAACCGCTTATTGGAACTATGTGGATAATTCCATTGATGGATTAGTAAATCAATCTGGAGTATTAAAAGGATTAAAAGGGATTAAGCCACCATTAAGATTATCTGTTTCTCCTTATATAACCACTTATTACAATAAACGCGGTAGCGAAAGCGGAATTGACATTACAGGTGGCATGGATTTAAAGTACGGATTAACGGAAAGCTTTACTTTAGACATGACTTTAATTCCAGATTTCGGACAAACTGTTTCTGATAATTTAATTTATAATTTAGGCCCTTTTGAAGTTCAATATGCTGAAAATAGGGCGTTTTTCACTGAAGGGACAGAGCTCTTCAACAAAGGTGGATTGTTCTACTCCCGAAGGGTTGGGCAATCTTTTGGATCAGTAGATTTAAAAGATACAGACTCTTTAATTTCAAGACCCTCTGATGCTCCTTTATTAAATGCTTCTAAAATTACAGGCAGAACAAAAAGTGGGCTTGGAATTGGTTTTTTTAATGCAATCACTAACAGAACATTTGCTGAAGTATATGATAAAGAAACTAAGCAAAAGCGGCTTGAGCAAGTTGATGATTTGACAAATTTCAATGTGATGGTAGTTGACCAAAGCTTAAAAAATAATAGTAACATTAGCCTAATTAATACCAATGTACAACGACTTGATGGGGGAAATAATGCAAATGTAATTGGGTCAGACTTTCGACTTAGAGATAAAAGCAATACCTACCAAATCGATGGATTTGGTGCTTATAATAACATCCAAAACCCAGATGGATTTGAGGAAGATGGGTATAAATATAATTTGAGCTTCGCCAAAATTAGTGGTAAGTATCAATTTGATATGGGTAGAAATGTTGAAAGCGATACTTACAACCCTAATGACATGGGCTTTTTACGAAATCCAAATGAAATCACACATTTTGCTTCTGTAGGTTTTAACCAGTTTCAACCTACTAACTTATTCAATCAATATAAAATTTGGGCAGGAACTAACTACAGTCAACTTTATAAACCAAATTTATATCAAAATTTTAGCACCTGGACAGATTTTTGGGCTCAAACTAAAGATTTTCAAACCTATTCTCTCAATATAAATTATAGACCTACTAAAACTTATGACTATTTTGAGCCTAGGCTAACAGGAGCAAAATATTTTAGAACCTGGAATTATAGCACTAATTTTCGCTATTCATCTGATAGCAGGAAAGCCTTTATGAGTAATATCTCTGTAGGAGTATGGAATGCTCCAGATAGAGAACAATTTGATTATTGGATTAACATTTCTCCACGGTATCGATTAAATGATCAGTTTTCAATAAATTATGGAATCAACTACAATAAGCAATTTAGTTCCATTGGTTTTGCAGAACATTTTACAAATGAAGAAGGTGAAGTTGATCAAGTAGTATTTGGAGAAAGAGATATAGATGTGATGTCAAATGTATTAGGTCTAAATTATACCATTAGTAATAAAATGGGATTTAATTTTCGGTTGAGGCATTATTGGAATAAGGTAGATTACTTTAATTATTTCAGCTTAACAAATGAAGGAGATATTGAGCCAATAGCTTATGATGGAAAAGATTTAGCTACGGATGCTTATGAAAAACATGATGTCAATTTTAATGTATTTAATATTGATGCCGTTTACTCTTGGCAAATTGCTCCTGGTAGTTTTGTAAATGTTGTATGGAAAGATGCAGTTCAGGAAGTAAACAGAATGGTAGATATGAATTTTTCAGAGAATTTTCGAAATGTTTTATCTACTGAACATCAACAGAATTTAAGTGTACGATTGATTTATTTTCTAGATTATACACAGATAAAAAGAGACTTAATCAATAAAAGTTAAATTGTACAAATCAAAAGACAACAATAAAAAGAGGGTGTCCGAAAAGTCGAGACACCCTTTTTTGTTTGTTGATTTTCTCTAAAAATATTATTTTAGAGTCGTACAAAATACAACGATGGCTAAGATAGTTTTTAAAAATCAAACAGGCAATTGCCCAGAATTATTTCCAGTAAA
>QNXU01000426.1 GCA_003973485.1 Bacteroidota bacterium
CAGATAAATTTACATTTCCTTTTTTTTATCAGCCACATCAATTATGTGAATTAGCTGCTAAAGAACTACAAGAACACCTAAACACACAAACGGAATGGAAACATAACTTTGGATTAAATACTGATAAAAAAAATGAAGCCATTGGTAAAATGTTTGGAGTCTTAGTAGTTCAAAATCAACAAAATGAAATTGGTTATTTGGCTGCTTTCTCTGGTAAATTAGCAGAGTCTAATCACCACTCAAAATTTGTTCCTCCTGTTTTTGACATACTCACTGATGATGTTTTTTTTAACAAAGGTATGGCAGAACTCAACCTTCTAAACAACCAATTAAAAGAACTTGAAGAAGATAAAAGTTACACTACTCTAAAAACACTGTATAAAACAAAATCATCCTTTGCCGCTTGTGAAATTGAAGAGTATAGAGAACTGATGCGTTATGCTAAAAAGAAAAGAAAAGAACGCAGAACAATAGCCCAAAAAACACTTTCAGAACAAGACTACAAAACTTTTTGTGATGATTTAGTAAGAGAAAGTTTAGCCTATAGACATCAATTAGGAGTTGTTACAAAATCTTGTAATAAACGCTTAGAAAAAGTTCAAGAAAAATTAGAGAAATTAGAAATCAAAATAGATACGTTAAAAACCAAACGTAAAAACAAATCTGCTGCCTTACAACAAAAGATTTTTGAACACTATCAGTTTTTAAATAGTAACGGTGAGCAAAAAGATTTAACCAAAATTTTCACCAATACTCCTATCATTGCTGGTGCTGGAGAATGTGCTGCCCCAAAATTATTGCAATATGCTTTTGCCAATCATTACCAACCTATTGCTATGGGTGAATTTTGGTGGGGAAAAGCACCAAAATCTGAATTAAGAAAGGAAGGGAGATTTTACCCAGCCTGCAGTGGAAAATGTAAGCCCATTTTAGGTCACATGTTGAAGGGGATGAAATTGGAGGATGATCCTTTATTGCAATATACTGCAGAAGATAAGGTAATTGAAACACTCTATGAAGATGAACAAATTGCAGTGATAGTGAAGCCAGCCGGATTGCTCAGCATTCCTTCAAAAGAGATTAAAGATTCTGTATTAACCCGAATGCAAAAAAAATATCCTAAGGCTTCAGGGCCTATACTGGCACACCGATTAGATAAATTAACTTCTGGAATAATGCTTATTAGTAAAGATTTGGAAAGCCATAAGTACTTACAGCAGCAATTTATGGATAAATCAATAAAAAAAAGATATTGTGCTGTATTGGAAGGAAAGCTGACACAATCAGAAGGAGAAGTTAATTTACCACTAGCTGTGGATGAGGATAATAGGCCTATGCAGAAGGTAGATTTTGAATCGGGAAGAAAAGCTTTAACAATATGGAGGCTCGTTAATCAAAATGAAGAAAAGAGTATGGTGACTTTCATTCCCGTAACGGGAAGAACACATCAACTTAGAGTTCATGCAGCCCATCCTCAAGGATTAGATTCACCTATTGTTGGTGACACCTTATATGGTGAAAAAGCGGAAAGATTGATGTTGCATGCTGAATTCATTCAATTCAAACATCCTAAGAGTCAGGAGGTATTAATTTTTGAAAATAAAGCTCCGTTTGGAATTTAGGTAAAATAAAAACCCACAAGAGTTCAATTCTTGTGGGTTTAGTGTGATTAGTTTATTGAGTATTCTACTCAATTAAAAACTTAATTTGAGTGCTTTGATTTCCTGTAGTAACTCTTACCAAATAAAGTCCTTCCATTGCTTTCTTTAAGTCTATTTCTTGTACTTCCCGAGAACTAACTTTATTAAACTTCTCTGACAATATTCTTCTTCCATTTAAGCTGTAAACTTCAACCTTGTAGTCACCTAGAAATTCGTTTTCAAAAGAGATATTTAATCCTTTATTTTTATTCAACGGATTCGGAAAAACAGAGAAACTTCTGGCTAAAGGCGAATCACTTGAGGTAATGATATTATTATCATCTGAAAAACCTAAACAATTATCAATAATAACCGCAACTGAATATTCAGCATCCTCTGTAGCTAAATAAGTTTGTTCGATTGCATCAGGAATTGAATCACCGTTCATAAACCATTGATAAGTATCACCTGCGCTTGCAGTAAGCAAAACAGTGAAATCTTCACTTCTTTCCCCAGCTGTTATGGTTGGAGTATGGTTTGCTCCTATAGTAATAAAAGCTGTTTTTTCTTCTGTAATGAAAGCACCAACGAAATCTTCAGCTGTTAGGCTTACATCAAAATTTCCAGCAGAATTATATACTACTTCATGAGGCCCTACTCCACTAGCAGTTTGAGGTTCAGCTCCTGCTCCAAAATCCCATTGCAAATCACTTATTGTACCTACAGATTCATTCTTGAAGGTTACGGTTATACCTTCGCATCCAGATTGGATATCTGCACTAAAGTTTGGTACGGCAGGCCCAGGTGCTGGACCCGATAGTTCAAAATTATCTATTGCCATTCCCGCATCAGTAACTGCACCATCAGTAAGGAATTTTATTCTGAAACTAACTAAACCTTCTCCGCCAAGAAATGAAACATCTGTGAATTTTCTTTCAAATTCATTTGCAGTATTTCCACTGAAAATAGGAACCTCACTACCAAAAACTGACTGTGGGTCACTTATTTGGTTATACCATCCTTCTGCCTGCTCATTATTTAATGTTGCCCAATTTTCTCCTCGATCTAATGAATATTCTACAATAAATCCATCCCAATTATCTTCAAATTGATAATTGGTTTCAAATGAAAATTCGTAATTCCCTATTCCTTGGAAGTCAAATTCAGGAGTATAGACATAAGCCTCAGAATTATTCTCATATTCTTCATCTGCAATAGCTGTCACAAAAGCATTATCTCCACTTGCAGTGCCTTCTTTGCCTGGAATTGTGCTAGCGCCTAATGAAAAACCACTTCCAGAAAGATTTACAATACTAAAGTCATCATTATTAACTTCTAAATTCCCACCATCCTCAATTGCATAAGGAATTTGGCGTGTAGGTATTACTTTAATTAAACTTTCTTTTATTTTGGTGTCAGTTCCATCTGGACTTGTAATGGTTAAAGTCACATCATAAGCACCGCCTTCTGAATAGACATGTGTTGGGTTTTCTAAGGTGGAAGTATTTCCATCTCCAAAATCCCACTCAAAAGCAGTAGCCCCTGTTGAAATATATTCAAATTGCACTTCATCACCAGGATAAAGCAGTCCTTCAGATGTAGAGATAAAATCAGCAGTAGGAGTACTAGTTGAAATTTCAAAATCATCTATCAAGACTCCATCTGCCTCATAGCCAGCTTCTATAAAATCCTGTCTGGCAAAAAATACAAATCTAAAATTTACCTTATCGTTTCCTGTTAAAAAGCTAACATTATATTTTGCTTCTATGGGTACAAAAGTAGTATCCCCATCAATAACTTCAATGGTTTGCTGAATCCACCCGGCATTTCCTTCTACAGGAAAAACGGATGGGTTTGATTCTTCAACATTATACCAGTTTACCCCTCTTTGATCATTTGCTTCTCCTAATATTTCCCAGGATTGACCTTCGTTTAAACTAAATTGAACCTGAAAGCCAAAAGGTCCTGAAGAAAATAATCCATTAGCTTCTGTAAACGCATTTTCCATTAAAAATTTAAAAGACAACTCATGGTTTTTTGTATCATCAGAAAAATCAAATATTGGAGAAATTAAAGCGCTGCTCAAGCTGGTATTAGAAGATCCAATGTTATCAGCCAACTTAGTTTTCCATACATTCTGACCCGAAGTCGGTTGGTTTAATACATTTTCAGGTTGACCATATTCCCATAAATTTTGGTTTCCCCTTAAGGATATAGCATGAAAATCATTTTCATTGCTTTCAAAGTCGCCTCCATTTGCAAGTGCATAGGGTAGAGTTTTTGTCTCAAGAGTTATGATATTTATATCATAAAATTTATTTGGAGCATTGGAAGGAGCCGTATATGCTCTACCTGCTTTGTCTTCAACTCCCTCAAAGTAATATTTTATATTGGCTTCTACACCAGGATTTGGAATTTCTGCTGTAAAATTTATTCCATCACCTGAATCGGTCATTTCAATTGTTGTGGAAGTTTCAAAGTTATCCGATGAATAAACTAATGCAGGATTTAATACATTAAAGCCCGTATCACTAGAAACTGATAAATTGATTTGAAAAGGCTCGGTTATATTGTTACTAATCTTATTGGTGTTTTCGTGGGTAAGATAAGTATGTATCCATCCCATATCAGCAAATATGTCTAATGAAATTCCGGGGTCATGAATGGCTTCGCCAGATCCAAATTGTGGAGACATGAGAGAGTTGGGGTCTCCTGCTGGATATTCGGACTCATCTAAATGAGAATAACTTGAACCTTGATTCCAACTTGATGGGGCATAAAGTTTTGGAGTTTCTCCTAAAGCGGAAACTGAAATAGATCCATTAAAGAATAAATCATTGCTTGTGAAAGCATTTCCTGCTTCTTCAGTGCCACTAGGAATGTCTGTTATTAAAGTTCCATCTCCAAGTTCTACGAACTTAGTATATATAGAGGCGTCATTATTGGAATTTAAAGACCAATTTCCAATGCCATCCTGATAGGAAGTGGCACCCGTAAAACCTAAACCATGACCTAATTCATGAAGTACAATGGAAACGAAGTCGTATTGATTAGATGGTGGATTTCCATCCAATCCGAAGTAGAAATCAAAAACGCTACTGAAATTTGAATTTATATCAGCAGCTCCAGGAGCATTTAAATCTTTTCCAGCAATTTTTTCAGCTAGTGCAATGGGATAAAAAGTAGTATCCGCAGGAGCACCTGCAAAATCTCTAACAAAATTAGTAGGGCCAGCCGATCCTAATACTCCTTGCTGTAATTCTATAAAATTGGCATTAACGATAATGGGAACAGGAGATTTTAAATAGGATGCCCAAATATCAACAGCGTATTGAAAAGCTGCCTGCGCTTCTTCTGTAAAACCATTATAGTTTACAATTATAGTAGCATTGTTGTTTTGACCTCGATTTGCATTAGTTTTGAATCTTTCTGGTGGAGGGACAAATGTATCATAAGAATTATGATCAACAGGACAAATAACGGGGTCAGCTTTTCTGAATACCTGTGCATGCACAGTATTTAATCCTAATGTCAGTAATACGGTGAAGGTTAATAATTTTTTCATGTACTTTTTTAATTGTTTTAGTCAAAATTAGTTAACTTATTAGAATGATGTAACCTATAGGACTAAAACTTGTTTAATACTCATAAATTATTTTTAATTGAACTCTATGTACAAATTATACCTAATATTTATAATATCCGTCTCTTTTCTCTTTTTTGGTTGCAAGGGCAGTAAAACTATGGGGTCAGAAAAAGCCGAAGTAATATTTAGTGTTAGTACAACACCTTGTTTTGGCAATTGTCCAGTATATGAACTTTCTTTATATGGAGATAAGCTTTTAACCTTTGAAGGAAAGCAGAATACTAATTTAGAAGGTAAGCACGAAAAAAGATTGTCGGATGAACAGTTTGAAGCCCTTTTAGGGATAATTGAAGCTGCTGATTGGAGTCAATTAAAATCTTCCTATACTTCCGATATGACAGACTTGCCAACCCAAAACTTCAGTTATACTCGGAATGGAATATCAAAACAAGTTTCAAAATATGGTTCTGGGCCAAAAGAATTGAATAGTATGTCGGATACTATTTTAAAATTTGCAGAGGAGCAAGTATTTAAACAATGAGAATTCCTTCTATTTTAAATACTTTTCAGGAAGTTTCTCCTGAATTGATTCATTGCTCCAAAAAACGGACATGATGTACCATCGGTCTTTTCCTTTGAGTAATTGAATGCTATTGATGCCTCTTCTCTCAATTGGGCCATTTTCTGATGTTCGAACGGCATAAGTGCTAAAACAGTGGGCAATATTCCCGAAGATTTCAGTGATTCTGTGTAATTCTTGTTCGTAAAAAGCCGTCCCACCTCGGGTTTTCTGATACATTTCAACATATTCCTGAGGAGTCCAATAATTATAAATAACTTCTCCTGTCTCACTTTTTTGTGTAGGAATCAGTTTTGCATCTTCAGAGAATAAATATATAAACCGATCCCAGTTTCTTTCTTCATTGGCTGGCCCTGAAATCACTTCAGTTAATGCCGACATGATGGATTCAATGGATTTAACATCTTCATCAAATTCTTGTGCAAAGGAAGATTGGGCAATAGAAATCAGTGTGATTAGTAGAGTAGTTTTTATAATTTTATTCATGTTTTTTATCAATAATTTTTATTAAATCAGTATTACTTTTTAACACAGTCTGTAGAATATCTAATAAGTTGATATAGTCTGCAGATAGTTTTTTGTTAAGTTCTTCGGTGCTTTCATTTGAAGTCATTCGCATATTATGAAAAGCTCTAAAGCCATCAACCATTTTCTGGATGTCCTTATTTTGATCTTTAAGTCTTTTGACTTTATCATCTGCATGATGATTTCCTTTTAGAACATTAACACGATCTTTTAATCCTTGAAGCGGGAAATTTTCCTCAATAATTTTAAAAGGATTTCTATCGTGCTTTGTGTTTTTGGAGGAGTATTGTAAATCTTCATTTACCATTTGATGAATATCTACACCAAAATAATCTGATATTTTCACCAAATTTTCAATACTTGGCTGTGCCAGTTCCTTTTCATAAGAGGCAATATTCCCCCTTTTAAGCCCAACGGCCTCTGCCATAGCGGTTTGGCTTAAGCCTTTCTTATTCCTTAAATATTTTAAGTTGTCTGATATTTTTGTCATTTGTTAACAATATTAACATTTTTTGATTAAAAATGTCAAGATATGTAACATTTTATTTAAATAATGGTTAATACATATAGAAATTAATTAATAACCTTAAAATATATATCACTATGAATAACGGAGTAAAAATATTAACAGGATTTAGTTTAGGATTGTTAACAGGAGCAGTTGCAGGCTTACTTTATGCACCTGAAAAAGGAGATAAAACCAGAAAGAAATTGAAAAAAAATGTTGATAAATCATACAAAGATTCAATAAAAAAAATTGATGAGTTGAAATCAACATTGAATAAAGAAATCGATAGTGTTTCAAGTAAAGGAAAAGAAACTATCGATCAATTAAAAGAATCAGTAAATTATAAAAACTGATAATTATACTGATATTTTAATTTTTTTAAAATTGATAAATAAATTAATTATATGAGTACTACAGTAGAAAAAAGATATAGAAAATTAGGATTTGATAAATCAGAAACGGAAAGGCTAGTGGAGGTAATGAATGCTCTATTAGCAAATTACCACATGCACTATCAAAAATTGAGAAATTTTCACTGGAATGTGAAAGGTGCTGACTTTTTTGATTTGCATGAGCAGTTTGAAGAAAGGTATGACATTGCCAAAGAAAGCATAGACGAAATTGCGGAAAGAATACGAGTATTTGGACATACTCCTTTAAGTAATTTGAGTGATTACATGGAAAACTCAAATATTAAAGAATCTCCAACCGATTTACCTGCAGAGGAAATGGTACAAGAGATATTAAATGATTACCAAATATTATTATCATATCTTACTGATGCCATGAATGCAGCCATAGATATAGGGGATGTAGGTACTGAAGATATGTTGAATACCTTCATCCAAGACATGGAGAAACATCATTGGATGCTTAGTTCTTTCCTAGGCAAATAATAATAATAGTTTTTCATCACAAAAGCTGAATCTGTAATATGATTCAGCTTTTTTTTTGAGTTTAATCTAAACGCTTGAAAAACAGATTATTTTAAAAGTATTATTTCCTAAAATGGGAAAAATAGATAAGTTTTAATATGCTTTTTTTAGCTTTGTAACCGAAAATGAAAACCCTTAAACTCAACATACCACAAGGAAAGAAAATATACTTTGCATCTGATTTTCATTTGGGAGCACCTAATTTAAAAGAAAGCCATTTACGGGAGCAGCGAATAGTGAAGTGGATGAATCACATAGAAAAAGATGCTGCTGCTTTATTTTTAGTGGGTGATATATTTGACTTTTGGCATGAGTATAAAAAAGCAATTCCAAAGGGGTTTATTCGATTTCAAGGTAAATTAGCAGAATTAGCTGATTCAGGGTTGCCTATCTATTTATTCACTGGTAATCATGATATGTGGATGTTTGGATACTTTACGGAGGAATTGGGTATTGATGTATTTCGGAAACCGATCACATTATTTGCTAATGAAAGTAAGATTTTGATTGGGCATGGTGATGGATTAGGACCAGGTGATCAAAAATATAAATTTCTAAAAAAGGTCTTTGAGAATAAATTATGTAAATGGTTATTTAGGCAAATCCATCCTGATTTAGGAATTAGAATTGCGAATAAATGGTCTGCAAGCAGTAGGATAAGTAGTAGTACAGATGAGTCAGAAAAATTTTTAGGTGAGGGTGAATGGTTGTGGACTTATGCTAAAGAAACTGAAGAACTTACTCATTATGATTTTTATGTTTTTGGGCATAGACATTTACCACTGGATTTAGAAGTAAATAAAAATTCACGATATATAAATTTAGGGGAATGGGTTAATTATAATACTTTTGCATCTTTTAATGGCAAAGATTTTGTGCTAGAAAAATTTAATGAATAAATACCGCCTTTAAATATGATAAGAATTTTACTTATACTTTCTTTATTTTGCTTTACACTTTCGAATTCATACGCTCAAGAAAGCTCAAAAGATAGTGTTGAAGTGGAAAGTGTAGAAAAGGACGGCAGAGTAAACTACCCTAAAAAGTTATTGGTAAATCCAGAGTTTGATTTTAAGTTGAAAAAATCAGAAACTGGAAAATTTACAATTAGCTTCTATAAAGAAAATAGCACATCAACCACAATTAAGATTTATGATTTAATAGGTAATTTGATAAAACAAGAAACAGTTTCTAAAGCAGGGCTATTTACTAAAGAATATGATTTGAGCTATTATAATCCCAAATTTTTTGTAGTTGAAGCAGGCAATTCAGAGTACAATAAGACAAAGTCAATCATAGTAGAGTAAAGTAATTTACATTTGAAAACAGGATTATTAGAATTAATTATTTTGACAGTTTACTAGAATTAAATTCAGGAGTGAGGTAAGCTTTATAAATGTTGGCTTTTTTCTGTTCTCCTACATCTTCATAAATTTTAGCTAATTCCGCCACTGTTTGTTGAGTTCTGTAGTTTAGCATTCCTTTGCTTTCCTTTAGTATTTTAAATGATTGCTCGAATAGCGCCAATGCATTATCCGTTTTTTCCAAAAGTAAATTAGCTTTTGCTTCATTGCTATAGATGTAAGCATAAAAGAAATGAGATTTTGGTAAAACCCCATTAATAAAGCTTTTAGATTCTTCAACAGCCTCTAAAGCTTTTATAGGGTTTCCTTGAGCAATTTCTAATGAAGATTGATAGATCCCTAATAAGCTATTTAAATAATGGTTAGGAGGCAAGGTTCTTTCAAAAGAAGCTCTTGCCTTGTTAATTTTGTTTTGCGCTTTCTTATAATTTCCTTCCTTAATATCGAAAATTAATGAGTTCAAGCTAACATAAGCGGTTTCATAAGATTTATCGCCTATGTGGTTATTATATAATTGTAATGCTTTATGAGAGAAATAATTTGCAGAATCGTATTTGTAATTGTCTAAATAAATATGGGTTAGGTTGTTGTAGGTGTGCAAAGTATGAATATGAGATTCCCCTAGGTTTTCCTCTAATACTTTAAGGGCTTGTAGTTGTATATTTAAAGCTTTCTTTGCTCTGCCAGTCTGCAAATAGATAGTGGCTAAATTAGATTTTGTCAATGCTATATCAACAGGATCATTAATGCTAATTTCTTCTTTAATTCTCAATTCTCTTTCATAATAATTCCCTGCTTTTTCAAACATAGAAAATCTATTTTGAATAGTTCCTGCCACACTCA
>QNXU01000425.1 GCA_003973485.1 Bacteroidota bacterium
AATATGAATATATAACTAATATTGTGAGCTACGAAACGGCTGACCGGACTGGAAAACCATTTGCTGGATTAATAAAAGCAAGAAAATATTTACCCAATCCTGTTGCCAGATTTTGTACCCAAGAGCTTAAGGTTCTGCGGATCAGAGACTATATGAATCGGTTGTTTGATGATTGGGTAAATGTTGTCGGGTTAAGGGCCGATGAGCGACGCCGAGTTGTGAAAATGTCACCCCGCAATGATGTGATCTTGCCTGTTGCCGATGCAGGCCATACGGTGAGAGACGTTTGCGATTTCTGGAATTCCAGTGTTTTTGACCTGGAGTTACCAAACAATCGGGGCAAAACCGCATGGGGAAATTGTGATTTATGTTTTTTATTCCGGCTACAGCTATTTATTGCAAGCTTTTTCAAAACAGCAACCTTTTCATACTTTTCCATTTTAATTGAATTGTATATTGTATAAGATAAAAACAATGCCAAAATCTAAAATAAGGTTTTGAGTTTACAATTTAAGAAATCAGCTTGAAAAACTGTTCATTTTCGTACATTATTGTTACATAATCGTACAATTTTAGGATTTAATCCAGAATATTTTTTCTTTAGGGAATGATAGTGGTAGCTTTGTGGTTTATAAAAGCAAATTACAAAAGCAAAAAGTTATGTCAACAGCAAAAAAAGGCGACAAAGTAAAAGTTCACTACACAGGTAAATTATCGGACGGTACTGTATTCGATAGTTCTTTAGAAAGAGAACCTATTGAGTTTGAATTAGGTGCAGGACAGATGATTGCCGGTTTTGACAAAGCGGTAGACGGAATGGCAGTTGGAGATAAGAAAACTACAGACATCCCTAGCGCAGAAGCTTATGGTGACAAAAGAGATGATATGATGGTTCCAGTTCCTCATGATAAAGTTCCTGAAGAAATCAAACCAGAGGTAGGTATGCAATTATCAATGCAACAACCTGATGGTCAAGCTCTACCTGTTTTAGTAGCAGAAGTGAATGATGACCATATAGTTTTAGATGCTAATCACCCATTAGCAGGAAAAGACTTGAATTTCGAAATAGAATTAGTTAAAATCAGCTAATCAGTTAAAACCTTAAAATGAAAGCCTGGCAAATGCCGGGCTTTTTTGTGCGCTTTCCTTTATTCCTACCTTACACTTCTTTTTAATATCATCTTTGCAAAAAGACCAGGAAATAATCGCTTCAGCAAAACACCAAAACGCTCTGTGCCTCCAATTACAGTTTCCAGTTTATCCTTTTCTACTGCACTAATGATTCTTTTAGCACATTCCTGAGCAGTCATTCCATTTGCTTGAGCATTATCCATTTCACCAGTAGGCTTTCCATCTGAACCTAAAGCATTTACAGAAACATCCGTTTTAATAAAGCCAGGACAAACCATGGTGACTTTAATATTATCATCATGTAATTCTGTTCTTAATGAGTCGAAAAAACCGTGAAGTGCATGCTTAGCTGCTGCATAAGAAGAGCGCCAAGGTGAGCCAAATTTACCCACTAAACTACTGGTTACTACAAAATGCCCTAATTTTTGATTGACCATGTGTGGTGCTACAGCTTTTGTCAGTGCTATGGTTCCGAAATAATCAATTTCCATAATTTTCCTGTCTACTGATAAATCGGTTTCAAGCGCCATACCTCGCTGGCTGATTCCTCCATTATTGAAAAGGATATCGATTCTTCCAAAATGAGCCAAAACTTCTGCCACTTTAGAATCGAAGGTTTTGATATCCGCCAAATCTAATGGGAGTATCATTACATTATCAGGATTGGAAGATTTCGCTCTCACTTCCTCCAAAAGCTCCTTTCTTCTGGCAGAAATAACTACTTTGGCTCCTTTATTAATGAGTTGGTAAACAACGGCTTCTCCTATTCCAGAACTTGCACCTGTAACCCACGCAATTTTATCTTTTACTTTTGTCATTTTATTTAATTCATCAAAACGCTAAAGCGAATTTACATTTAATCGGCTTCAATTCTTTGGAAAAACTAAAAGAAATTCAACTAAATATTTAGTGTATTTAAAAATTGTTATACCTTAGTGCCTCTAATGCAAAAATTACACGCTAACATGAAAAATGTCATCTACTTTCTCTTATCTATAATTATCATTTCCTTTTCATCCTGTAGTGGAAATTCTGAAAATGAAAAGCAAAATACCAATATTAATATCTCAATAGATTCTGTAATGGTGGATTCCAAAGGTGAAATCATCGACACCAAATATGGCATATACTCATTTGGCTTCGATGATGATAAAAATTTCATGTATAAGTTCAATACCAATAACCGACATGGCTTGGAAATCATTGATATGAATAAAATGGAGTTAGTTGATTTCATTCCGTTTGAGGTTGAAGGTCCAAATGGCACTACTGACAGAGTGAGAGATGTTTATTTCATTTCAGAAGATAAAATTGCGCTAGTAGTTTATCAATCAATTTTAATATTTGATATGAAAGCTGAATTGCAGCATAAATACACCATCTCGGAGGAGGAATTTAAAGGAGATTCGATTCCAAAAGAATTCAGTATGGAATCAAGCGGCTTATTTGTGCCAGAGAAAATGCTTTCCTTCAACTTAATCAACAAAGGATTTGGAGAATTAAGAGGATTTACAAAATTAAATTTGATCCAAAACAATCGTAAAGAATATTTTATTGATGAACTGAAAAAACTTGCTGATTACCACATTTCACTAACACAGGATGGTAGAATGATGATGTTAAGAACAAATTTGTACACTGATTTTCAAGACAACAAATTCATATTAAGCCATGACATGGAAAATGAATTGTATTATTATGATTTAAATTCTGATAGTATAATCCATAAAAAATATGAGAGCAAACTAAGTGAAAATAAAAATAAGGCATTTGGGAAAGATGTTGAATCTAGAGAAGCAATCGGAAAAATCATGACAGCCAGAAATAAAGAGATTAATTTTAAAAATCTTGTCTTTGATGACTCTCGCATTCAGTTTTATCGATTTTCAAGCTTCTCCACTACTCCAGATCAAGAAGTAGACAACTGGAATATCATCTTGACCATTTTTGATGAAAACCTTAATCAAATACATGAAATAGGGAATATTGAACTAGATGAAGTACCAGAAACTTATTTTGTGAAAGATGGAAAAATCTATATTTACAAAAACATGGAAGATGAAATGGGGTTTGTGATAATCAGTCTAAATTAATTACTTAAATCTTCCCTTCGTGCAAATCCCAAATAGGAAAACACATTTCATAATCATTCCAATTAATGTCTCCATAATCAATAGTAAAGCTTTTAAACAATTCTTTATCCAAATATTTTTTAGTCATAGGGTTTTTGGAATTCTTTAGAAAGTTACTAAAGTCTATATCTCTTTCAATTCCATCTGAGAATTTAAGTTTAATTGTATAATCTCCTTTATATTCCGCATTTTCAATTGACACCACCATATTTCAAATCTTTTTTGTAATTCGTTCTGACACTACTGGTTTATTATAAACAAAGAAATCTATCCATTTCCTAACAATATCATCTCGATAAACCTCAACTAATTTTTTGAACTTTTTCAAGTTTTGAGAATCTAATGGGTCTTTTCCTGAAACATCTGAAATTCTCACTTCAACAAATTTTCCGTTTTTGTATATTAGTTCCGCTTTACTTTCCTTTCCTTGAAATTTGCAATGTACGTGAATTGGCTCATGTTCATTTGAATAAAACAGAATTATCAATCCTAAATATTCATATAATTTTGGCATGTTTTTGTCCTAATATAATAAAATACACTCTACTATGTAAAATAATTTCATTCAGTAGCCTTTATATTTAAATGTTAACCATTCATTATCAATGCTTTATACCTTGATGGTAATTTACTTTCTTAGCTTTTTGAAAAAATTAATTCCAAATAATTTAATTACTCCTAATACCTAGTCACAAAAGCATCAGGAAAACGATCATTTATTTTTGTTTTAAGTTTATCTGCTCTTTTTCTATTACCAAATTCACCTAATATTAATGCGTAAACTTTGTCTCCATTTAATTCCTTCACCTCAACATACAATTTGGCACGATATGATTTTTCTATATTTTCAGATAGTTTAAGCATATTATCAAAGCCCTTAAAGCTGCCGACTTGAACACCAAATCCATCTGGCTCCTTTCTATCCACTTTCATTTGAAAGTATGATTCATTATCAATGTTTTGGTCAATCTGTACTGGTCTATTGCTGTTTGATCTTCCGTCTCCAGCGTCTACCACTTCAATTTTGACTTTCGCTAAGCCTTGGTTGATAAACTTCAATTTTTCAGCTGCAGAGCGAGACAAATCAATTATTCTCCCATCTATATAAGGTCCTCTATCATTTATCCTAACTTCTACGGTTTCTTGATTATCCAAATTTGTAACTTTTACGATAGTCCCAAAGGGCAAACTTTTATGGGCTGCTGTCATTTTCTTATGCTTATATTTTTCTCCACTTGCAGTCTGTTTACCTTCAAACTTATCAGCATAGAATGAAGCTGTACCTGTTTGTACTTGAGCAAAAGACGCTACAAGGCTAATTAAAACAATTGAAAAAGTAAATATTAGTTTTTTGAGCATTTTAGTTCTTTTTTTGTATACATGAATTTAATGTTTGTAAAACTATTTTCACAATAATTTATAAACGCTTAATTTGCCGAAATATAGAAAAATAAAAAATTGATTTCAGAAAAAGGACTTTTACGCCTCACCATACTATTTGCAGTGCTCTGCTGGCTTTCGTTAGTGCTGGCTGATATTTTCTTGCTTTTTGCTGAAATTAATGAAGCAAATGCAGGAATTACTAAAGAGATCCCTCAATTATTACTTTCTCTCTACATCATTTTTGTCTATTTCTTCTTCAAAATTAGAATACAAAAGGCAGAAAGCATCAATTTCATTGATTTACTATGGCATGTTTTTTCAACAGGGCTGATTGTGTCTTTAATTCAACTTGCCGTTAGCCTATTTTTCTATTTGCTTAGTGACAGCAAGTTGATGCAAAACCCTCTAATGGTGAATTTCTTCTACCATGTTAATCTGGGTGCAGTTATAATATTCTTAGTTTCTACCTTTATTGTTTGGAAAAGACTAATCCTCTATCAGAAAAACAAGCGTCTTCTAATTATATGGCAAATATTTGAGTACTCGATACTCGCTTCATTGCTGTATAGTTTTTTTCAAACTAGTGGTCAACAATGGATGTTTAATGGCCTACTGGGCATTTTCATACTCTACGGATTAGTATTATCCTTTAATTTGAAATGGATAGCTTATTTAAATTTCAAGCAAAAATGGAGAAGTATTCTATTATTAGCGTTAGTAATTTTATACCTCTATTATTTCGTTAACAACCTTTTTGGATTCTCGCAGGAGTTCAATTTGATAATGGATTTATTGGATAATGTTTACATCTTATCCATTGCAGGATTTATATTTATATACTCCTTAATTTCCATATTAGTAATTTTATTTAACCTACCTACCTCTTCCGTTTTTGAACAGAAGATCAGTGAGGTTTTAAATTTTCAGCGACTCAGCCAATCTATTCAGAAAGGAGATAGTGAAAACCAAGTTTATGATGTTTTGCTAGAAAGCAGCAATAATGCTGTTTTTTCTTCTAGTGCTTGGCTGGAAATTTATCAGGATAATGAACCTGTCGAAATTCTAAAATCCAACATAAGTGATCTTAAAATTACTCAAGTTCGAAAAAGCATACAAGACAGTGGGATTTATGCTTATTTGAACAAACATAAGAGTAATAAATTCAAAAAAGATCTAAACCTAAATAAGTTAGCAACGAACTTAAACGATCCTGATTATGGCTCGGTGTTAGTAATGCCATTAATCATTCAAGATCGGCAAATCGGTTTGCTTGTATTGCTAAAGGACGTTTCGGATGGTTTTAATAAGGAGATGATCGACATTATCAGCTCTTTTGTAAACCAAGCGTGCATCTCAATTGAAAACTTCGAATTACTTACAGAAGCCTTAAAGAATGAGCGCTACAAAGAGGAGTTAAAAATTGCTTCTCGCGTACAAAAAAGCTTGCTCCCTCACTCTTTAATTTCAGACACAGAATTTGAGATGCATGCTTTCTATGAATCCGCAGATGAAGTTGGTGGTGATTATTATGATTTCTTTAAAACGGCAGAACATAAAACGGCCGTAATAATTGGAGATGTTTCTGGAAAAGGTACTTCCGCTTCTTTTAATATGTCCCAAATGAAAGGGGTTTTCCATAGTTTAGTACAGTTTGATTTAGACTCCAAAACATTTTTTACCAAAGCAAATCATGCCTTAAGCCATTGTTTAGAGAAAACTTCCTTTATAACAGCTGCTTATTATATCATTAACTCTGAAGAAAAGAGTATCAGTTTTTCAAGAGCAGGACATTGCCCTGGGCTCTATTATAATAGCCAAGAAAAGAAAGCAGATTACTTCCACAATAACGGAATGGGATTGGGCATAGTAAGAAATGAACGTTTTGAAGAATTTATTGACATTAATAAAATATATTATAATAGCGGTGACATCCTTTTCTTATATACCGATGGAATAATTGAAGCTACTAATTCTGAAGGTGAGGAGTTTGGCTACGAAAGGTTAAGTAACTATTTAGAGGAAAATAGTGAGAAAAAACCCAAAGAAATTCAAGACGGGCTTATTAAATATTTATATAAATTTATTGGCTCAGAAAATTTGGAAGATGATTATACTGCTTTAATAATTAGATTTTTATAACATAGTATTCAACTTACTGGAAATAAGCACGTAATAAGATTTGTATGATAAACATAACAACAAATATTGAGGGGAAAGATCACATCATAATAGTGGAAGGAGATGTGGATGCCAGCTCAAGTATTCATTTGGATGAAGCTTTAACTGAATTGGCTAATGATGAATTAGTAAAAAATATTTTAGTAGATGGTACACAACTTAATTATATTTCCTCAGCTGGATTAGGTGTTTTCATGTCTTACATTGATGATTTTAAAAGTAAGAATATCAAAATGGTAATCTATGGTTTAAGTGAAAAGGTTTTGAATGTATTCCAAATTTTAGGCTTAGATCAATTGATGACTATAGTAAGCGATAAAAAGGAAGCGAAGGAGAAGTTACATGAAGTTCAATCTTAAAGTATATTGCGAAAAAACTCGCCTAAGGGATATTCGGGTTTTTATTACCGAAAAACTGAAGGCTTATGTTCATGATGATTTAGAAATCAATCAAATGGTTTTAGCCGTTGATGAAATTTGTGCTAATCTCATCATTCATTCCAATTATTGTAACGCAAACGAAACCATCAATTTAGAAGTATCCGTAGAAAAAGATGGCATTACCTTTGAAATATCTGATGAAGGTGAAAAATTTGACATTAGCAATTACAAGGAACCTTCTATTCAGGAAGTTGTGCAAACCAAGAAAAAAGGGGGGATTGGTTTGATGTTGGTCAGACGAATAATGGATAAGGTGGAGTTTATTAACAAAGAACAAAAAAACACATGTATTTTGCATAAAAGATTTAATCACACCCAGAAAGAATAATATATTCACCTCACCAATTGCCTTAAATTTTACTGTGTGAATCCATTTGCATAAATTGCCATTAAAAATTTAGATAAGCCAAATGCGGAACATCAAAGGTATAGTAATTCTTCTTCTTATAATTTTCATAAGCTCTTGTAAAACTGCCCCAAAATCTTCTACAGCGGAGAATACAGAACCTCTTTTCACTATTGATTCCCTAAACGTTTATCCCGATGAATTCATGTATGCTTATCAAAAAAGCAATAAGAATAAAGGGGAAATTGAGCCTATAGAGGAGTACCTCGATTTGTATATCGATTTCAAGTTAAAAGTAACAGAGGCCAAAGCTAAAGGTATTGACACTACTAAAGCTTATAAAAACGAACTAAATGGATACCTAGAGGAAATAAAAAAACCTTATTTAACTGCTGAAAAGGTAAACAAAGCTTTAGTAAAAGAAACATACAATCGTTTACAACAGGAGATAAATGCAAGTCATATCCTCATTAGAGTAGATAAAGATGCAAATGCGGAAGATACTCTAAAAGCTTATCAAAAAATTAAAGATATTAAAAACAAATTTGAAGCTGGGAAAAGTTTTGAAGCATTAGCAAGAGAATATTCAGAAGATCCTTCAGCCAAAAATAACAATGGTTTATTAGGTTGGTTTACGGCTTTTCAGATGGTTTACCCTTTTGAATCAGCAGCATACCAAACAGAAGTGGGTGAAGTTTCTCCTATTATTCGCACTCAGTTTGGCTATCATCTCATTAAAGTAAATGACAAAAGAGAAACACTGGGGAGAATAAAAATAGCTCATATCATGAAGCGATTTCCTCCACAAGCATCAGCGGAAGATTCTATAGAAACAGAAAAAGAAATCAGGAAGGTTTATGAAAAATTAAAGTCAGGCGAAAATTGGTTTAGTTTAGCTACAAAAGAATCAGAAGATTTAAGCACTAAGGATAATGGTGGAAGTCTCCCGTGGTTTGGCGCTGGACGTTTACCCGCCTCTTTAGAAACTGTTGCCTTCGAATTAGAAGAGAAAGGAGAAATCTCAACACCAGTTGAAAGCCCTTACGGATGGCATATCCTAAAATTAGAAGACAAAAGAGGCGTTGGAAGTTTAGAAAGCATGGAAGAAAGCCTGAGCAGACGAGTACAACGAGATCAAAGGTCTGAATTAAAAGAGGTAGAAGTTATAAAAAAACTGAAAGAGGAGAATAACTTCAAAAAAAATAAGGATGCTTACGCTATCTTAAAATCAAAAGAAAGTTTAAGTCCAAGCAATTTCAAAAGAAAGGAATTAGAAATGCCACTTTTCAGCATTTCTAATAAAGAATTTTCCATACTTGATTTTTTAAATCAATATGATTCCGCAAAAAAGATTGACTTAGAACTGGAAAAATTTGAGAAATCGACACTTATACAATACGAAGAAAATAATTTGGAATCAAAATACCCTGAGTATAAATTTTTAAGGCAAGAATATAAAGATGGTTTACTTTTATTTGAAATCATGAATCAAAAAGTATGGAGTAAAATCACAGAAGATACTATCGCACTTAAAAAATATTATGAAGAGCATAAAAATGATTATAAAACTCAGGAAGAATTAAAAATAGCCAAAATAGTCTTTTCAGATACTTCTTCAATAAAGCCCTTTAAACAGCCAATAAATGGCGCCTATTTTCCGTTAACACAGCAGATTGAATATCTGGAGAGCAAAACATTAGAACAAATTAAAATAGACTACAAAAAGAATCAAAAAGTTTTTATTAGTCTTGTTTTGCCTCAAAACTTAAGTGAAAGTGATTCCATAAAGTTATTTAAAGATTTAAATTGGATATTTAGCAATATGGAAGTAGTGAAACTTATCTATTCCGATGAAAATAAAATATATTTGCAATTGCTTTCTGAAGCAAATGAGCTTTTAGCTAAAAATAATGAAAGAATAGAATCTGCTTCTACTGAAAAAATTAGAACTTCCGAACATTCAAAATGGAGCGGAAAAAAGGAAGAGGATTTTAAAGTTAATGTTGATAAAAATGGGATGATAGAATTTAATTACGTTTTAAAGAACTATCCTCCCCAACAAAAAACATATAATGAAGCGAAGGCAGAATTAATGGAAGATTATCAAAAACATCTTGAAAATGAATGGCTAAAAGAACTGAAAAAAAAATATAGTATTAATGTAAATGAATCAGTATTGAATAAACTAAAAGAAAAAATTGAGCAATAAATATCTAAGCATATCATTAATAATCATTTCCCTTTTCTTTTGGGGTTGTGACTATATCAATTTAAAAAATTTAGGTCAGGAAGAGGAAGAAACTCAGGAAGTGGAAGTTCCTATTGCTAAAGTTGGTAATTCCATA
>QNXU01000420.1 GCA_003973485.1 Bacteroidota bacterium
TTAATAAAAGAGAGAATATTTAAATATTCATTTTAAGACGCCTTATATATAATTTTACTAAGTTTATGTGATAATATTTTTTGAGACATAAAAAAAGCGCAGTTTCAATTGAAATTGCGCTTTTTAGCTCTTTAATTTAGTAATCAACCATCAATTGAGCCCATTACTCTTTTCATAAAACTATTTAGAGCCTCTTTTTTGGGAGTGCCAGATTTCACGTCCTTATGCACTTCCAGAGCTCCTGAAAAATTTGATAGCAATTCCCCAATTACCTCTAGTTCTTCATCTTTAATTCCTTTTGCTTCAATTAAATCTTCCAGCAGATCCATGCTTTCTACCACATAATCTTCATCATTTTTTTCTATAAACTCTACTACGTGTTTAATTATTGGTAACCTCATCTAATAAATCTGTTATAATACTTGGTTTATTTCCTGAAATAGAATTTACTAATTTTCCATTTTTAAATCCTGCAAAAGTTGGAAGGTTTTTAACTTCCGCTAATGACCTAGAATTTGGCTGTTTCTCAGCATCTACATAAACAAATTTTATGTTTTCATTTTCTCCTGCCAATCTTTTAAACTTTGGCTTGGTAATTCTACAATTTCCACACCATGTGGCTCCATATTGAACCATTACCAATTCATTCTCATTAACTATTTCTTGTAAATTATCTTCTGCTAATTCTATCATTTTCAAATTCGTTTAATTCTTATACTATTCTGAACCACAAAATTACGAATAGGTTGCGATTAATTAAATTGATTATTCGCATATAGTTATAGACAAAATCTATTTTAATGATTTTTGCTTATAATTGCTCATATATCCTATTGTAAGAGGTTTCTTTCATAATAAATGCTTCCAATTCACTTACGGACATTCTCTCTTGTTCAGTACTATCTCTATGTCGAATTGTGATAGTGTTGTCTTCTAAAGTTTGATGATCCACTGCAATGCAGAAAGGTGTTCCAATCAAATCCTGTCGGGTATAACGCTTACCGATAGATGCGGCTTCCTCGTAAACCACATTGAAAGCTCCCTTTAAGGATTTGTAAATTTCTTTCCCTTTTTCTGGCAAACCATCTTTTTTGGTTAAAGGTAAAATCGCGGCTTTAACTGGAGCCAAAGCAGGATGCAATTTCAGATACGTTCTAGTCTTCACATTATCTCCTTCTCCAACTTCTTCATTCTTAAACGCACTGCAGAAAAGCATTAAGAACAATCTATCACAACCCACAGAAGTCTCCACTACATAAGGAATATAGTTTTTACCGACTTCAGGATCGAAATATTGCAGTTTCTTTTTAGATACTTCTTGATGGCTCTTTAAGTCGAAATCCGTACGGCTGTGAATTCCTTCTACTTCTTTGAAACCAAATGGAAATTTATATTCTACATCAACTGCAGCATTAGCGTAATGTGCTAATTTTTCGTGCTCATGCAAACGTAAATCTTCTTCTGCTATCCCAATTGCCTTATGCCACTTTAATCTCGCATCTCTCCACTTTTCGTACCACTCCATTTCCTCACCAGGACGAACAAAAAATTGCATTTCCATTTGCTCAAATTCACGCATTCTGAAAATAAACTGACGAGCTACAATTTCATTTCTGAAAGCTTTTCCAATTTGGGCAATTCCAAATGGCACCTTCATTCTTGCAGTTTTCTGAACATTTAAGAAGTTTACAAAAATACCTTGAGCAGTTTCAGGTCTTAGATAAATTTTACCTGAACCATCGGCAACGCTACCAATCTGAGTGGAAAACATTAAATTAAACTGACGCACTTCAGTCCAATTAGCAGTTCCTGAAATAGGGCATTTAATATCTTCCGCAATAATCAATTCTCTTACAGCTTCTAAATCTTCCGCTTCAAGTAATTGACCTGTCTTTTTCAATAAAGCATCTGCCTTTTCCTTATCTCCAGCATTTTCATACTCGGCTGCCTTTTCTTCCAACAAAACATCCGCTCTGTATCTTTTCTTGGAATCTTTGTTATCGATCATCGGATCATTGAAACTTTCAATGTGACCAGAAGCCTTCCAAGTATCGGGATGCATGAAAATGGCAGAATCCAAGCCCACTATATCGTCATTGAATCGAGTCATGGTATTCCACCATAATTCCTTAATATTTTTCTTTAATTCTGCTCCATAAGAACCGTAGTCATATACAGCCTGCAAACCCTCATAAATTTCGCTTGAAGGGTACACAAAACCGTATTCTTTTGCATGAGCAACTATATCTCTAAAAAGTGTATTTTCGGGAGTTTGTTCTTTCTTTGCCATGCCGCAAAGATAAACTAAATAGAGCCTTTTAGGCAATTACATGAGGAAAATTTAAGATTTAGGTAATTTGATGGTAAAAGTAGTGCCTTCACCCCTTTCAGATTCAAGGTTTATGCTTCCTCCTAATCTTTCAACCATATCTTTTACAATATATAGGCCTAAGCCAGAGCCTTTAGAGTTTTCTGACGCTCTAAAAAACATATCAAATATCTTAGGTTGAGCTTCAGTGGAAATCCCCTGCCCATTATCTATAACTTTTACTAATACTACTGCTCCTTGATCTTCAGTTTGAACGGCAACATACTTTCCAGGATGTGCATGGCGATGATATTTAATGGCATTGTCCACCAAATTGTTTAGAATCACCCCAAGTCTCCCTTTATCTGTCTCAATTACTAAACCTTCTTTAATTCTCATTCTAAAATCAATATCTGCAGCGAGTTCTCTATACTGTGTATTCTCAAATATCTCAGAAACTAGATCGCGAATATTTACTGGTTGTTTAATTACTTCAGTTCGCGTATTACGAGCAAAACTTATGATCTCATCAATAAAAGTATAAAGCTTTTTTACTCTATTCTTCATCATGCCCAACAGTTGTTTCAACTCTTGGCTATCCTCAGTAGTATCACCTATATTAATTAAACCTTGAATAGAATTTAATGGAGCCCTTAAATCATGAGATACGCTATAAACAAATCTATCTAGCTCAGCATTGGTTTGCTCTAAAAGCTGGTTTTTTTCTTTGATTTCTTCTTCCCTAATTTTTTTTTCGGTAATGTCAACCAATGAACCGACCATTCGGATAGGTTTTTCATCACTAGACCACTTGGCTTGCCCCGAACCCTGAAACCATCGATAACTACCATCTTTACATTTTAGTTTATACTCAACTGAAAACGGTTCCTTATTTTGAAGATGACGCTTAAAATCACTTACTAGTCGGGGATAATCAGATTTTTCTGCCAGAAGATTTTTAAAAACTTCCTGTCCAGGCGAAAAATCCTTTGGGTTATAGCCCAACAACTCATATAATTTTGGTGACCACCATTGTTGATCTTTATTGATGTTTTCCCAATCCCAAATTCCTGCATTGGTACCTTCTACCGCAAGCCGAAATCTTTCTTCACTTTCTTTTAATTTTCTGTCTTGCTCAAGTATTTTCTGCTCAGATTTATATTGCAATTTAACTTGAAAATAAATCACAACAGTTAAGCCTACAAAAGTAAAAAGGTAGTTTAAGAAATAAATTTTGTCTTCTTTTGCTTCATTTATGGTGTCAACAGTAACTATTTTATATGCTGTTAATTCACTGATCACAAAACAGGCAAAAGCAATTAACCCATAGAATAGCCAAACCTTTACGTTTTTATATCCAAAAAGAGTAATAGAGGCTACCAATATGGGAAAAAGATAAAGCTGTGAACCATAATACTTCCCTTCATTGGACATGAAAATAAAAACAAAAAATATGGCAATAAGCAATAAACTGTGTTTGGCTAATTCATATTTTCCAAAACGATTTAGCAAGAATCCAAATACACCTCCTAAAATCCCCACCATAAAAGATGGAGTTAAAGATATATCCCAAAGAAAAATATTGAGTAAGCCATTAACAGTACTTATAAAAGACAGGATTAAACAACAAACACCAACCAATAAAGCTTTTCGATAATCCCCTTCGGATTTTATGTGAGTCTTCCGACCCAGTATAATATTTCGAAATGATAGTTTTTTCATACTGATAATCAGTAAATATACTTATTTTTCGAAATATTTTTAATTACGTAAGACGTAACAAACCAGCTTAGATGTATTATTTTACTACAATTTGGGTGATATTTCTTGTTTAATGTTTTATATACACTGAATTAGCTCAGGTGGTGACCTGATTTAAGATGTAATAAATTCCAATCTATTTTATTAATGTTTGTGAAGCATAAATGTTCCCATCGTATGTCTATTTTGCACTACTACTTCTTTGATTGGCTCAATAAGCTCCATATTAAGCTCATTAAAATTTACCATCAGCCTATCTTTATTCACAATAAACCTTATTTGCTCATTAGGAAACTGATATAACTGATTTTCTACCTCCAATACATTTTTTGGTATGAAGTAGTCCGTCATAGTTCTTATGAAAATTTTACCACTTGGTTTTAACACACGGACTAGTTCAGACAACATCATTTGGAAATGTTCTTCGCTTTTCGCAAAGTGTAATACGGCACTACAAATAATCACATCAAAAGTTGAATCAGGGAAAAGAATTTTATCAAGTTTCATGAGTTGAAATCTGGCCGCTATATTCTGAATCTTATACTTTTTGGCAATCAATTGTAAGAATTGAATAGCTTCAGGATTTTGATCAATCCCGAATACATCCATGTTATTTTTAAGACAATAAATGAGGTTTCTACCCTCACCACAGCCTGCATCTAATATTTTAGCTCCCTCAGGTAAATGTCCTTTTAGAATAAAATCAAGCCAATATAAGTCAATGTTACCTAGCTCATTATTCAGTTGTTTCCAATCCATTTCTATATTGGCTATAAGATTTAGTAAATGCCTCTTTCCCTAATTCCACTAGCTCATTACTTTTGTAAAATTCAAAAGTTCCGCATGAATTTCTAGAAATTTGAACCAACATATCAGGCTTAATCAACTCCATTTGTAGGCTGGTCATTTTTTCTTGCATCAAATCTATAGAGCGATTCAACAAATCAAAATATCCTAATTTTTTGGGTGTATTGTTTTGTTCTTTTCCGTTATTTAATGGCAGATATTTTTTTATTCGAGCAGTGAATTCATCCAAAAACTGCTTGTTTTTTTCATCTTGCTGCACTTCTTCTGCAGTTACCGCCACTTTCTTTTCAAATGGTATTGCGGCATTAACATCCACAGCAACTAAGATATCCCCTTCAGATCTTTTCACTCTGTTAAGCGGAATTGGATTTAAAACGCCTCCATCTACAATCTCTTCATTTTCAATATATACTGGAGTCATTACGGTTGGAATTGCACAAGATGCCCTTAAAGCATCCATCAAATTTCCATCAGAAAAAAGCACTTCTCTTTGCGTTCTAATATTGGAAGCAACCGCTGTAAAAGGAATAGAGAATTCCTCAATGTTAAATTCACCTAGTAGCTTTCGCATTTCTTTGAACACTTTTTCACCACGAACTACACCTTGAAGGCTAAGGGTAAAATCCAAGAGTTTAAAAACATCGATTTTATCAAAATGAGTGACCCATTCTTTGTATTCCTGCATTTTACCAGCAGCGTAGAGTCCTCCAATAACTGCGCCCATACTTGAGCCTGCAATTGAAGAAATCTCAAATCCGTTTTCCTCCAAAGCTTCAATTACGCCAATATGTGCAACACCTCTGGCGCCACCACTTCCTAAAACTAAGGCTACTTTTTGTTTCATGTATATATTATTGTTTACTACGGCTACATGGAATCTTTGATTAAAAATTCATCTTCGGTTGGTGTGAAATTCGAAGCTAAATTTTTAATGTCGATTTCATGTCAATTAAAAAATTTGGCTGAAGGGCAATTTAGGGAAATAAAAGTAGAAAAATAGGCTTTTATGCCTAAAGCTTTATTTCTTAGCTTTCACAAACTTTAATGCGCCAATCGCTAAAGCAAAAACCACTAAAGGAAAAATAAAAGAAAGCTCAATTCCTGCTATTTCTGGGCGATGCTTGATGTGTACGGTGAAAAAATATAATGCAGAAAGAGCAACAATGATTTGTAAGAATATCTTGATTGGGTTCATATTAAATAAAAGGTTTATAAATTAAAATGGTATATGATTATCTAACAAATTTCTTTTGCCCAAAAGAGCAAATAAGCTATATATAATAAGTAGTACAAAAAATATTGATATGCTTAAAGGCCAAATATAAAAATCGAAAATAGAACTGTTAATATTCAATGCTTCAGAAAAACTATTAATAGATCTAAAATTAATTAACAACTTAATTACAGATATAAAACCAGTAATTAAAGCTGCAAAACCAAATGAAGTTGTTACTGCATAGCCAATTTTCCCAAAAAATTTAATGAATTTCATAGTTAACTAACTTATAAATAAATTCAAAATAACTTAAAAAACTAACTCATTAACTGATTCGCTAAAGAAATTATCTTCTTTAATTAAAGTTTTTGGTTCACCTTGACTGGTAATACTGCCATTTTCCAAAATGTAGATGTAGTCGGAAAAACCGGCTACTTTCATTCTGTGGCTTACGAACAGAATGGTTTTTTCATTTTTCAATTGCTGCAATAAATTCAAAATAAACTGCTCTGTATTTCTATCCATAGCTGAAGTTCCTTCATCTATCAATAATAACTGTGGATTACGATACAGTGCCCTGGCTAATCCTACCAACTGCTTTTGTCCTCCTGAAATATTGGCTCCTTCTTCTCCTAGCAATGTCATATAGCCTTGAGGGAATTTTTCAAAGAACCGATCAAAGCCAAACTCTTTACACCATTTGACCGTGTTCTCCATTTCAGCGGAATCATCGCTTAGGCAAATGTTAAAAAGTAAATAATTATTGAAAATCTTAATATCCTGAGGAACAACGCCTATTAATTTCCTATACTGCTCTAAGTCTAAATCATTAATTGATTTTTCGTCTATTTTTATGACTCCTTGAGAAGGGGCGTAAAAACGCTGAATTAATTGAAAAATCGTACTTTTGCCTGCACCACTTTCTCCCAAAAGCGTAGTGATTTTTCCCTTTTCAACTTTCATATTGATATTGCTCAATAAATTTAAAGAACCAGGGTAATGAAAACTTAGGTTTTCAATGATTAAGGTATCGATCTTTTCTATCTTAATTTCTTTCTTTCCTGCATTTTCTGTTTTGATTCCTGTAAACTCTTCCATCCTGTTGAAAGCCACTTTAGCTTCCTGAAACTGAATATTAAAAAGTGCGATTTTAGTTAAGGAGGGACCTATAGAACCAGAGAGGGACAATAAGGCTACCAAAGAACCAATTAACAAATCTCCTCTCAATACTAAAAAGGAGGCTAAAGATATTACCCCAACTACGAGTAATATCCCCGCCAACTCAGTTAGCAACCCAAACTTTACTTGAATCTTCCCCAATTTGAATATCTGCTCTTGAAAGTTCTTATATAAAAAGGTAGTAGCCTTATGAAAAAGATTGATGGTTCCTGTTGTCTTTACTTCTGCAATACCCGTAATCACATCTATGTAATTCCCTTCATTCAAAGCATAAGCACTCATCACATCTTTTTGGGCATTGATGATCGGTTTGTTCAATCGCCAAAGTATCAAACCATAAACTGGAATAAAAATAGAAACAATTACTCCTACTTGCCAAGAATAAACAAAAACCCCAATGAGTGAAATAATAATGACCAAAAACTCTATTAAAAGATTACCGATTAAGTTGCTGATAGAGGATTGAATACGTCTGGTATCATTCATCCTAGCCACCATATCCCCTGTTTTTTTAGAATCGAAAAATGACTTAGGTATATGTAAAAGCGATTCGAAAAACGAACCTATCATTCTGTTGTTAAAATCCTTGCTTTGTGTGATCAAAAAGGTAGATCGCACATAACTTAGCCCCATCTTAATCAATAAAATCAAGGCAAATAAAACCAGTCCAATGATGAGTTTACTGATTTCTTTAGTAGGCAAAATCACATCAATCAACTTTTGACTAAAAATAGCTGTGGCCAATGAAAAAATAGCTATCAAAATGCCTAAAAAAAGTGCGGCCAATAAAATATTGAGATCTTCCTTGACCCAACTAAGCAAATTCTCATATTTTTTCTTTTTTGATTTTACTTTTTCAAATTTCTCATTGGGGGTAAGCTTTAGCAAAGCTTTGGATTGCCAAACTTCTTGTAGTTTTTCTTTTGTCCATAGTTCTACACCTCTGCCTGGATCATTAATAATTAATTGATCGCCTTGAAAGCCATAAAAAACTACATAATGCTGTAATCTGTTTTCTAAAATAACATGTAAAATGGCAGGGGAATCCAGTTCCTTTAAATTTTCAATGGATTCAGCCTCTAAACCTTCTACTTCAAAACCTAAATCTTTTGCTCCTTGAAATAGCCCTAATAATTTAGTACCTGTTTGAGTAGTCCCCGTAATCCTCCTGATTTCATCCAAACTATGCTCTCCTCCATGAAATTTGATGATAGAAGCCAAGCATGCAGGCCCGCAATCAGATTGACCGTGTTGCTGAACGAAATATTGGTTGAGTTTTTTAATCATGAGGTTGGTTCTTTTAAATATCTTTCAGTGATGAAACCTGTCAGGTTTACTGGCATTAAAAATCTAAGTGTCTTTCAATAATTGCTACATTTTTTTAATCGAAAACCTGACAGGTTTTGGTAAAATAAACAGCTCCAATAATTATTTCTTTACTCCAAAACCTCTAAAATAGCTTCTATCTTCACTTCCCCTTTAAAATGCTTTGCTAGCTTACCATCTTTATAGATAAAAGTTTGTGGTACACCACCAATAATAGTGCTTGTCAATAAATCAGGATTAACTTCTACATAATACTGAGACAAATTGTATTGCTGAAGAAAATCAAGTGCATCCCTTTTAGGCTCAAAAGAGGCTAATAGTAATTGATAGGTTTGAAATTTATCGATATTCTTTCCAATTTCTTTCATCTCCCATTGGCAAAAATGACAATCACTATTAAAATACATGAAAATAGTCGGCTGATTATGATTTAGTACTTTCAATCCCAGATTATTGGTTAAGGAATTTAGATTTTGAACAATTGCCTCTGACTTATTTTTCTGATCTAATTTTTGAACACTTGAATAACCCATCCAAGACAAAAGACCAATCACTAAAAGCCCAATAATGATGAGAAGTTTCTTTTTCATTAGGCTCCCAAATTAATTGACAAGAAGGTTACAAATAATATCCAAACTACTAAGGCTGAACCATAAACAGGCAAGGTGAATTTTAAAGCTGAATCATAGTCTTTTTTCATGATCTTTTTGATTCCTAAAGCTAATACCAATAGATAAATTACTTCAAAGAGATTGAGGGATTTCAAAGGAAAAATGAGCCATGGGTCTAACTGGGAGGCATTAAAAAGATTAAGTAAAGAAAGAGGTGCAAAATATTGAACATCATTAAAAGTGTAGGAGGTTTCAATAAGACCAAACCATATTATTAAAGTAAATGATGGGAGAAGCCATACGAACTCTGTCACTAAAACCACTTTAAAAATAGATTTAAAGGTTATTTTATATCCTGCAATGATAGTTCCACATAAAACCCAAAAAGTAATAAGGGAAAACTTAAGAAGATAAATCACAGGTAGTAAGGCATAGTTTAACCATGCCCATTTTTTCTGTTCGTTAACCATTTTAAGAATACGCTCATAACCTAATTGATTTTGAAAATAATCAATATATATATCAATGTCGTTTAGTTAAGGTTATAATCTCTTGTAATTCATTGAATAAGGCTTTTTTGGTTTTTTTGGTCTAGGTTCAGACCTATCTGGCCTGACTATTTCTCTTGTTTTGTAAACAATTTCATCAAAAGTTTCGAGGCTTTCATGAA
>QNXU01000421.1 GCA_003973485.1 Bacteroidota bacterium
TAGACCTTGCAATTGATCATCTTCCATTTGTAGGGATTTTACCGCTAAAGATTGTGCAATTGCTCTCATACTTAGCTGAGTAGAGTTTTTCTGTTCACGCTGTAAATCTTGGTTTGCAAGTGCTAATTGTTCTTGTCTTTCCTGAGCTATTTGACTTTGTTCTATTGCTCTTTGAGCTTGTTCGTTTGCTTGTTTTCTTGCAATCTCTTCGGTTTTTCTAGCTTCCATTGCCAGATAAACATTGTATTCTGCTCTATTTCTTTCCTTATTTGCTCTAATACTAGATTTATTAGCTTCTATTTGTTGTCTTTGTGCCTTTAATTCATTTTCTTTTGCTATTTCTGCATTTCTTTTGGCTTCCAATGAGTTTTGCTCTGCTAATTGCCTTTGTCTTTCTGCAAAATTACTTTGATTAAAAGCAAAGAATAATAAAATAATTGAGAGCACTGCTGCAGTACCTAATACTGATGCTATAATTTTAGAACGCTTTAATCTTCTTTTTTGTAGAAGTTCTTTTGTTTCTTGTTCTTTTTTATATGACTCTTCACTTTTATTTAAGAACAGGATTACTGCTTCAAAATTATTTTCGTATTGTAAAGCCCACTTTAACGTTGGTTTTGATTTGTTCCTCCATTCTATTGCTAATTGTAAATCTGGTGGACGCCATAATCCACCACTTCCTTGTTGATATTTTGTTGCTGCTTCTGATAATCTCAAATAAATTTGAGCAGATTGTGATTCGTTTTGAACCCAGTTGCGCAATCTATACCATACCCTCATTAAGGCCTCGTGACTAATATCAATAACAGACTCACTGCTTAGCTCAATATCTTCTCTTGGCGTTAGAAGTGCTCTTCCTTCAATTCTAAATTTATCAATTATTTTAACTAATATATGCTCTTCCTCGTCAACTATTTGAGCTATTTCTCTTAAAGGTGTAGGCCTTCTAATTCCATCATTGTCACTTCTTTTTTCAGTTATAGTTTTAAAAATTTTCTCACATATTAACTTTTCATTTTCATCCAGCTCATAAAAGGCTTCATCGGCATGTCTTGATAAGGCTTCATTCACACCTCCAATGGCTTCATAATGAATGAAATCTATTTGATCTTTAGTATCACCACTTTCTATCCAATAATTCCAGGTTCGCATCAAGGCATGTTGCAATACTGGTAATTGGTCAAATCTATCGCCCATATCATTGAGCAATCTTTGGACTAACCGATTGGATATTTTGGCATTACCCACAGCAACTGGTCCCGTTATCACTAGTTTTTTCTGTTCCCTGGTCATTTGAGGAATCAAGTAGTGACTGTCATTGATTTTATTGGTCAATTCCGGGAACTGTTCACAATCGCCTAAGAAATCCGATCTCATGGATAAGGCAATGTAAATCGGAACTTCTGTTTGCTCAATAGCCTGTAAAATTAAATTTACATAAGCTAATGACTCATTTAAGTGCTTAGTTTCACCTAACTTCCTAAATCTGAAAATTTCTTCAAATTGATCTAAATAAATCAATAAGTTTTTGCCTTTCAGATGGCTATTTAAGTGATATAAATCACTTAATCCTTTAGTGCTTTTTTTAAGAATTGCTTCAAATAAGTGGTCATTTATTAGAGCTTGAGATGGATTAATTGAATCTTTGGTTGCATGTTCTTCTATATGTTTTTTAAATCCCTTTGCTAGGTTTTTAATTGGATTTAAACCAGGCTTAGCCGTAATAATTTCCCATTCATTTCCTGCTTTGGAGATAAAGCCACCATGAAGCGTTGGAATTACACCTGAGAACATCAAAGATGATTTTCCAGTACCTGATGAGCCTAATATATTAACAAATCTATTCTTTTCTAGTATAGCCAACACCTCATCACTCTGGCCTTCACGACCAAAATAAAGATAGCTTTCCTCAATTCCAAAAGGCCTTAAGCCTGGAAATGGATTAAAAATATTTCCCCTATTATTATTTTTATGTTGCACTTACTACTATAGTTTCTTAATAATTCCCATCATTTGGTTAGGTTTTTCTTTTTCAATTAAATTAAAACCTTCAAAATTTTCTTTTACTATTTTTGCTTGGTTTCCATAGATTATATACTTGCCTAAAATATCTTTATCATTTCTAAAACCTGGCGCTTTCCTTATTTCAGAAGACATTGAATTTAACCATGGTAAATTGTTTTTGAAGTACAGAATAAAGAAGTAATCAGCATTTCTTAGTAGTTCATAATGTAAATGTCTATAATCTGTAACATTTTCTACAAAATCGATAATTTTTAATTCAAAGTTCTCTTCAATTGATTTATCTGGGCTTAATTCATTGATATCACCACTATTTATTTTGGTGTCGGAAATAATATATATAATTTTCTTTAAGGATTCCTCTTTTATTTCAGTTGATTGATTTATCTTTTCAAGATTATCTTTAATAATGTCTTTTAATTCTTCAATCGTTGATTCTACTGCCTCAATATTTTGATAGGGCTTAAGTTGAACTTTTAACTCATTATATTTTGCTTTTTTCTCAGGTTTTAGTCCTTCGTTTGGGCTAAACCATATTAATCTCCTTATTGATGGTAATTTATTAAAAGCATTTCTCCTTTCTTCATTCGTTAAATCAATAAACTCATCAGGGAAATGTAATGCCATGTCACATTTTTTCAAATAAAACAATTCCGGATCTTCCATGTAATTTGCTTCTATAGAAAAATCTTCATCCGGAAATACTTCAGTTTCATTTGCTTTCAATTCTCTCTTAATTGAATTTCTTGCTTCGTAATAACTTTTGTTTTTGTCGGATATAAATACAGTATTCTTAATGTTAATTTCTTCACCACCTAATATTTTTAAGGTGTCTAAGAGTACATCTGCAAAAACCTTCCAATAACTTTCATTGTCCTGAAATTTATTCCATCCCTCATAAGTTTGGTAATCCTCTTCGTTTAATATGCCATGATCATAAAATCTATAATATGTTGGCGTTGATAAAGATAAAGGTAAATCAGCAATATCTACAGGTGCTTTAAAAACCTTTTTTATCTTTGAGTTAATTAGTGGGATGTCAAAATTGAAAGCTTGTTCAAGTTCAGCAGAATCTTGGTTTATATTAGAAGCAAAAACCATTGCAGGAGAGAGGATATAAAAAATAAGATCTGCTTGATCGAAGTCATCTTTTGTAATTAACTCTAGCTCATTTTTATAACTAATTTCAAGTGGTTTTTTTAATTGATAGTTTATCCCTGCTTTTAAAAAATCGGTAAAATAATCCACCCATCCTTTTTCATGGCCGGCTCCTGAAATATTATCATTCGGAGTAAATTTAATGATGATATGATATTTTTGTTTGCTCATATTTTAAATCCTATCACTAAAATGTCATCTGTTTGGTGATAGCCTGACTTCCAATCTTCAATTTCTTCATGCAATATTGTTTTTTGCTCCAATACTTCTTTGTCATGAATTCTCAATAATAACTTCTTGAAATTTCCAGTTAAATATTTAAATCCCTTTTCCCCACCAAACTGATCTTGATAACCATCAGAAAATAGATAGAAGCTTCGTTTTTTCTTATCGGTTAAATCTAATTGATGGGTCTGAAATTGTCTATCAGCTCCTCGTTGTTGTCCGCCAATAGCATATTTATCACCTTTGATTCTTATCAATTCATCATCTTCAATATACATGAGTGGGTTTTTAGCTCCTGCAAAATAGAGTTGTTGTGTTACTGTGTTATAGGTGACTATTGTCATGTCCATACCATCATTCACTTGTGTTTCATCTTGCCTCAAATCCGCAATAATATCATGGTTCATTTCAGTCAGTATTTGACCAGGATCATATATTTTCTTTAATTTAGTTATGTTGTTTAACAAGTTCATTCCTACCACACTCACAATTGCACCTGGAACCCCATGCCCTGTGCAATCTACAGCAGCTAGAATGTGTAATTCTTCGTTTTTATCATTATATGCTTTATTAAACCAAAAGAAATCACCACTTACTACATCACGTGGTAAAAAATAAACAAAGCTCTCTTTAAATGCTTTTTTGATTTCTACTTCAGTACTCATTAAAGCATTTTGTATTCTTTTTGCATAATTTATACTTGATTTTAATTTGTTACTGGTTTCTTCTAATAAATCCTTTTGTTTTTTAATTTGCTGGTTTGTTAATGACAGTTCATACTTCTGCGATTCTATTTGAGTATTCTTTTTTTCAAGTTCTCCTTTTTGAGAAGTTATGAGTTCATTTAATTGCTTTAATCTTTCAGCTTTTAATACTTGCAAGTGAGACTTCTTTTCTAAATCTTCCAATCCTTTTTGTAATTCTTCTTCAAGCTCCTTTGCACGACTATTCTTAATACTTATTACTGTTTTATATCCAATAAAACCAAGCAATAAAATTGAAAGTGCACTACTCAAGAAAAACCAATTTCTTTTCCAAATTGGAGGGGTAACATTCATGTTTACGATTTCTTCTTTTATACTTTCAACTCCATCACTGTTAACTGCCTTGATTGCAATTGCATTTCTGCCATCTTCTAAATCAGTTAAAATTATTTTTTCACCTGATTCAATTCTTCTTTCAGATTGATTTATGCTAATATTTCTATAGGATATTTGTGTTTTCTCATTTTTCAAATGATTGATTACTCTGGCTTCTATTACTACAATGTCGTCTTTTTTAATGCTAGCATTGCCTTCTAATAAATTTATAGTGTCTGTAGGGTTTTTAAATTCATCTAATGAATAAGAAAAGGCTTTTTCAATAGAAATTCCAGGAGCAATTAAGTTTGGAATTTCCTTAAGTGGATTGAATAATGATATTCCGTTAGGATGAATAAACCATAAAACTCCTGAAGGATCTTTCTTTACATCTATAAAATAAGTAGAAAGTAAAAAGTCATTTTTACTATAAACTATAGGATTTCTACTATTGATCTTGTTTCCATTAAATGTGATGGGTAATCTTAATAAATTATTTTTTGTAGAAATCCATAAGTTACCTTCATGGTCATCAAATAATGCGTTAATCACCTGATCATCAAGCGATTCGTATTGTTGAGTAGAAAGTGGTGTAATTTTACCAGAATTATTAATAAAATAAATTTCGTTTCCATCAAAGTACCATAGCCCTTCATTGGCAGGGGTTAAATTATTTACTGAAATTGAATCTGCTAAGGATATGGAATTTATTTTTTGGTTACTCTTGTTTAATATTGATACAATATGCTGGCTATTTACAGTCGTGATTTTTTCCAGTGCTATATCAAGCTTTTTGGAGGCATTTAACCTATTGATTTTTCTAATAGGTAAAATATTTTGGCTTACATAAAATATATTCCCTCTTTGATTATAAGCAATTAGAGAATCAGCACTAAACTTAGCAAACGGAATAAAATTACTGTTTTTTCTAATTAGCGAAATAGTAGACTTTCCTATTTCCCATTTATATACGTTATTGTTAAGTGATATTATCCAAGCATCTCCTAACTCAAAGGCATAAATATTATCTAGAGGTAATTCTTGATCAGGAATTTTAAAGCTAGTCTCTTTATTGTAAATATTATAGTAGATGAATTGATTAGAATGAGCTAACAGTGTTCCTTTGTCTCCAATAAAAAGATCAATAATTTCATTTTTTTCAATTCTTGAAAACGGATTGTTTTGAACAATCTTTAGCAGTTTATTATTCCCTAATATCCAAAGGTTATTTTCTTTATCATTAAATAAACTATTGGCAGATATATTTTCATTCGGTACTATATCGCTAATTGATTTGATTTCAATTCCATTGTCCACCCATACTTTACCGTTTGAATCTACAGTCCATATTTTACCGTAATCATCAATGAAAAAATCTAATATATTTAAATCCTTTTTAAATAGTCTCGAAATTTTACTATTAGTATAATTAAAGACAGCATTTTCATTTTGAATATAGGTATTTGAATCGACAGAAATAATCTTTGTTGGATTTGAAAGGAATGTCCCAATATTTATAGCTTTTTGTTCATTTTTTAATACTGTTAATCCATTGCTATGCCCAATAACTGTATTTAGTTCGCTTTGGTGGAAACTATAGAATTCTTCATTATTTTTCTCGTTAGTATGAACTATTTTCTCAATCAGAAAATCATCATTTAGTTTAATTAATTCACCACTTGAAAGAATCCATAATTGACCTTCAAATTGTTGAAATTGAATTGCAGCCTTATCCCAAACTACCTTTACGCTATCGTTTTGTAAATTAAGGGAGTAAGTTTTATTGTTGTCTGAATAGAGAATTTGATCCTTGAAAGCGTAAACTTTATTTAAATCTTTATGCTTAAGAGGTAAATAAAGACGAGAAAAATCTTTTCCATCGAATTTCAACACTTCACCTTTAGTCTTAAAGTAAATGTTTAAAAATTGATCCTGACTAGCGGAAAGAAATTCTTTTTCACCAAAAAAATCATCTGGTGAATAAGCATCATATTGTTGTTTTTGACTCAGGGCGGTGGTTGTCAACAGCAATAAATAGATTAGAGTGCCAATATGTTTAATATTTACTTTCAAGCTGCTTCTTTATTAATTTTCTTTGCGTTAATGATTTTACTTTTTTCAGGCAATTCTTCTAAATATTTTTGGATAATTTGCTCATAGTCTTTAATAATATTAAGCAATATTACTTCATCTACAACTAAAAACCTTACATCTTCCTCTAAATTAAAATATACATTTTCAGATGGGCTTTCATGATCAGACACTTTTATGATGTCTCTTTTTTTATACTGCTTGTAGTCGATTCCATTTTTTGAATAGGAAACATTACCATGTTCTACTATCCAATAGCCTAAATTGAACTCTTCTTGTAATGAAATTTGATGTTCACCAGCTTTCAATACTTTAGTTTGAAAATATTCATGGAAATTTAATATCTCTGAAACGGATAAGTAATTTAAATATGGAATTGAAATCAAAAAATTAATTTTATCAAACAAAAGTAAATTATCTTGATGAATTTGTTTTTGATTTACAACATCAAAATTAGACCTGATAATATAGTCTATTTTTGTAGCTTCATTAGCAGGAAGTCTTTTAAGGAATATGGTATAAAACTCAGGCAAATTTTTATAAATATTAACTGCTGCAGTTTCTTTCAATAATTTATTCTGATTTAAAAATTCAGAAGCCAGTTCAAAAGGAATATCTTCTTTAAATGCATACTGTAATATATTTATAGTACAAGCCCTGGTCCAACTGTTTATTTGGTCATACTCTTTATTTAATATTCCCCATATTAATTTCTCCTCTGATTCAAAATTAGGTTGTAAAGAAGTTTCTGGAAACTCCTCTTGCAAGAATTCCAGTAATGTTTTCTCTTTTGGAGAGAATAATATTTTTATTTTATTATGTACAGATAAATTGTCATTAATAACTAAGTCAATCAAGCAATTGGAAATGGCATGGCTATCCAAAGTTTTATTATTGTAATTTCTAAAAATATTGTCGATAGCTTCTGGGCTATAATAGAGTTTAAGTATATTAATTATAATATAAAGAGCTTCTTTATTCTCATTCTCAATTGCTTTCTTTAATACTTTGAAATTCTCATTTCTCAATTCCATTTGTTGTATTAAATAATCATTACTTAATAAAGTGATGATAAGATCATCGAAAAGTTTTGCAAAGTAGATACGGTGTTGGTCAGTAACCTTAATGTTATTGATGATGATTTTCTTTGCAGCAATTTTGCGAATATTACTATTGGTTTCATTCAATGAATTGAATAAAATTTGATGAGCATCTTCAGTATTTATTTTACATAAAAGGGCAAAGCATGATTCCACAAAAAGTAAATTTTCTTTTCTTTTTGAAAATTCAATTTCTATATATTTAATGCTTTTTTCGCCTATGTTTTCCAGCGCTAGTTGAGCCCATAAGCTTAAGTCTGGCTTTTCCAGATGCTCAATTAATATGGATATTATATTTATATCATCTTGAAAACCAGCCACAACACAAGCAGGCTTTTTCACTGATAATCTGTTATCATTTAATAACTTGATAATAAAATTTCTGTCAGGTTTTATGATTTGGTTTCTAATTAAGCCTTTAATTACGGGCAAATCATTTGATTGCTCAATATATTCGTATGGATTCTTTATATCTTCAATTTTGGCCTTAATTGATTTTAAATATTTAGTTATGTCAACTAGAACATGATGTATTTCATTTGATGGATTGATTTCTGAAGAAAGTTTATCAAGTGTTTCAATTTCATCTATTGCAGAAATTCTTTTCAGTGTGTATAAAATGTAATATTGTTCCTGTAAAGAAGCGTTGATAAAATTCTCTTGCAATAACGTTGAGAGTACATGAGGCTTTTTTTCATAAACATTTAATAAATTAATTTTTGCTTTTTCATTTCTCTCATCCTTTTTACTAGTTGTGGTAATGAATTTCACCAGAAGTTTATGTTGAAAAGTCTGAAAAAAAATACTAATTACTGAAAGAGCGATTAGCAGGAATAGAGGAGTGAATAATAAATAGATAGTAGTTTGAGGTAAAAAATCATACAAAATGCCAAAACAGGCAATAATAATGATGATAAAATAGATTTCAAATGATTTGTATACTTGTAACCCTTTAATATTAGCAATCTCTAGCTTTGCTTTTTCATCTGTTCTTGAAAATGTAATCCAAATGAAAAAGCCTATTGGTAAACCAATCATAAAAATAATAGAACCCAGGCTAGTAAATTCAAATACAAGGCTACTATCTTGTATATTGATGAATATAATAACTAAGCATAATGCACTAAAGACCAAATTAAATATGTTGAAAAAGTTTGAAAACAGAAATTGATTTACTTTTGGTCTTAAAAATGAATAAGGTTTACTTTTTAATTTATTTCTAAAAAGACTTAATACAACTAAAATTATTATCCCTGAAAGATAAGCTGCATCAGCATTAAAAATCTTATAGGTTCCAAAAAGAAATATAGATGTAAGGGATAAAATACTAACCGTATTTAGGAAATACTGTAAACTAAAGGTGTTGATAAGTTTACTTTTGTATAAGTTATTGTCTATGTGATGGTTCGCATTCATAAATTAAATCTAAACTTAAATATTTGTTTAAACAACAAATCATTAATAATCGATTAAAAAGTTAACTTAATCGAAATATTATTACATGTTGAAGTTTTTTCAAAGAATTGACCATAATAATCGTTATAATTGTTTCAGAAAAACTAAAAATATGTGTTAATGAGTGTATTAGAAATTCCGGCAAAAGAAGCTGCTCCATACGTTAGATTCGATGAGGAGAATGCAACTCTTCAACTTAAGGGTAAATCTTATGATGATGATGTTGTTATGCTTTTCACAATGTTAAGGTCTAAGCTTAAAGCCTTCGGTGATAAAAATCCGGAAAAGTTAGATGTTAATATATATTTGAAATATTTCAATACTTCCTCTTCTAAATGTTTGTTTGATTTACTAATGGAATTAAAAAATATGGAGGATAATGGCACTAAATTAAGCATTTTATGGAATTTTGTAGAAGGAGACGAAGAGATGGGTGAGGAGATAGAAGATTTTAGAGATTCTTTAGATATGGATTTTGATATTGAACCATTGGCAGAGGATTTGGCATAAAAAGAAAATACTACCACAAAAAAGGAGATGTAGCGACTACATCTCTTTTTTTTGTGTTTAAGGATATATTAATTAGGGCTTGCTGATTAACAAAAAAAGGTTTGATAGATTAATATATGGAATAAATTTCAGAAATTAAGGACAAACAAGTGCAAGGAAAAATGCAAAAGTCCTCCAAAAAGCGTGCACCACGGGGCGAATATATCAGTCAATACCAG
>QNXU01000359.1 GCA_003973485.1 Bacteroidota bacterium
ATACCTAAGATAGTTCCTGATTACAAAAACAGGGAGAAAATTATCTTAAGAGATTTTTTAGCTTTAGAAAGAACCACCTTAGCCAACGAGAGAACACTTTTCGCATACATCCGAACAAGTTTGTATTTGATTTTAGGTGGAATTGCCTTTTTAAAAATGGAGAGCTTACAAACTATACAATGGTTAGCTTATTTATCTTTTGGAATCAGTTTTCTTATGATAGTTTATGGTTTAATTCGTTACTTCAAACTAAAACGTAAGCTTCAAAAATTTTACGATGAAGATGCTATGAGACCATTTGAAGAAGAGCAAAAAGAAGAAACTGAATGATTTTTATTTCATTTTTTAATTAGTTTGGAAATTAGTGTTTGTACCTTTGTAACCGAATTCAGATTATACCCTTATGTACCCAATTAAAAAAGTAGTAATAGGATTAGATTTAAGAGAACTTGATCAAACAATGGTGGAGTTTGCAGATTTTTTGGCCAATGCACCAGCCGTTGAGGAAATCTATTTCGTTAATGTGATTAAAAACCTTTATGTTCCTAAGGAAGTGCTGAAAGAGTTCCCTGATATGGTGGAGAATGCCATTAAAGAAAGGAAAACTGAAATGGAAAAAAAAGTAGATAAATTTTCCAAATCTGGTCATAAAGAGAAATTTCATTTCAATGTTCTGAATGGAAAAATTTCTGATAGTATTTTAAGATTCACAAAGGAAAAAGATATTGACCTGATTGTGATGGGAAGAAGGGAAAAAGCAAATGAAAGTGGTGCGCTTTCTCAAAGATTGGCTAGAAGAGCAGCATGTAGCCTTTTAATTATTCCTGAGGGAACAAGCCCAAAAATGGATAGAATATTAGTGCCAAGCGATTTTTCTGATTATTCAAAACTAGCTTTAGAAGAAGCTATCAATATAGCACGCTCTAATAAAAATACTACTGAAATCACCGTTCAAAATGTATTTACCGTTCCTACCGGCTATCATTATACAGGAAAATCTTTTGAAGAATTTACTGCAGTTATGAAAGACCATGCAGTTAAAAATTATAAAAAGTTTATTAAAAAATTCGATACAAAAGATATTAAAATTAAAGCCGTTTATTCTCAAGACACTAATGAAGATGTCACCACTGACATGATTGATAAGGCTCGGGAAATAAAAGCAAATGCTATCATTATAGGAGCAAAAGGGCGTACCGCCACTACTGCTTTCTTCTTGGGAAGTATCGCAGAAAGACTCATCCAATTGGATAATGACATTCCATTGATGATCGTAAGACCTAAAGGAAAGAATGCAGGATTTTTGGAGTTTTTAAAAGAATTATAATGCGTAAAACCATAGAAAAATTCTACGACTGGCTATTTGCAGATAAAGAAAGTGATGAAGAAGTTCCTTATACCAATAAAAAGTTTATGTTTTGGTTTTCTATAATCAGTTTTGCCGTAGTACTATTTTTCATCATAAAAGATGTCGTTAAAAATATCCAAAACGTGCAACCCTAATGCAGCACATATCTCTTACCGACCTTAATTTATTAATTAAAGACACCCTTAATACCCAGTTGGAACCTTCCTATTGGGTAGTAGCAGAAATTGGTGAATTAAGAGAAGCCAGAAACGGTCATTGTTATATTGAATTTGTTGAAAAAGATGAGGAAAGTAATCAGTTGCTGTCTAAAAGCAGAGCAACAATATGGTCTTACAGCTACAGAAGCATAAGTGCTTGGTTTCAATCCATTACTGGCGAAAACCTAAAAGCTGGAATGACAGTGCTTGCAAATGTGCAAGTTCAATTTCATGAAGTTTATGGTTTAAGTCTTAACGTAAAAGATATAGACCCTAATTTTACTTTGGGCGAAAGGGCAAGAAAAAAACAAGAAATTATTGCTCAACTCAAAGAAGATGGAGTTTTTGAGATGAACAAAAGCCATGCTTTACCTATGGTTCCTCAGCGCATTGCTATTATTAGTGCCGAATCTGCTGCAGGTTATGGTGATTTCATGAATCAAATCTTAGACAACGATTATCAATATAAATTACATGCCCAATTATTTGTAGCCACTATGCAAGGAGATAAGGCAGCCCAAACCATTATCTCCGCACTACATCAAATCCATGAACAGATGGAAAATTTTGATGCAGTGGTTCTGATTAGAGGAGGTGGTGCTCAAGTAGATTTGGATTGCTTTGATGATTATGAATTAGCTTCTCATATTGCGCAATTTCCTATACCAGTTTTTACAGGAATTGGTCATGAGCGAGATGAAACGATTTGCGACTTAGTGGCGCATACTAAATTAAAAACTCCTACTGCGGTTGCTGAATTTCTAATTAAAGGCATGAGGATTTATGAAGAAAAACTCAATCTTGCTACTCAAAACATTTTAGCTCATCTCAATCAAAAAGTAGAAAGAGAGCATCACAAGCTGAATGACCGTAAACATTCCATGCGCTATGCCTTAAAAAAGCATTTCAATAAAGCGGAAAATCAATTGGGACGCTATCAGCAGAAGTTACAATATGATATCCGAAAAAGCTTCCAAAACACGCATCAGAAGTTAGAGCTTTACCAAAAAACACTTGAATTAATAAATCCTGAAACCGTTTTCAAGAAAGGCTATTCCTATACTAGCTTAAATGGCAAAAGCATTATGGGGCAAAAGGTTAAAAAAGGAGATGAATTGAATATCATTACGGCCAATCAGGAGATTAAAAGTACGGTGGAATCTGCTGGGACAAGAAATATTCGAAATCCCAAAATTCCTAATTCGTAATTACTTTCCAAATCCTTCCATAATCCCTAGCCCAAAAAGCGCGAAATCATATTTCACCGGGTCGTTAGGATCCATTTTTCTTAAGGCTTGTGTGAGTTCTTCTGCGGTTTGCCAATCAGTTTGTTTTCTTTGGATTAAGCCTAGTTTTCGAGCTACTCTATCCACATGCAAATCGCAAGGGCAAATTAAATCAGCTGGTTGGATATTATCCCAGATTCCAAAATCAACACCTCTGTCATCCTGCCTTACCATCCACCTCAAGAACATATTAATCCTTTTACAGGCAGATTTCCTTTCAGGAGTGGCTATATGCTTACGGGTTCTTTGAGGAGCTATTTCGGAAGCAAAAAAGAAATGATGAAAAGCAATCAGGCTTTCTTTCATGAATTCATTCTCAGATGATTTACCTAACAGGAAAGCTTCCTCTAAGCTATCATACTTTTGATAAAATTCTTTAAAGAAATGAATGAAATAAAGGGTATCAATATCGTTGAAAGTCCTATGCTTGAAATGCATTAGTGCTTTCAAGTCATTTTCAGAATGATACATTATAAATTCATGCGGACTGTTGCCCATCATGGCCATCAGCTCTTTGCATTTATTAATAATGGTTTTTCTTTGCCCCCAGGCTAATATGGAGGCAAAAAAACCAGCAATTTCGATATCCTGCTTTTTTGTAAATAAATGAGGAATGCTGACTGGATCATCCGCTATGAAATCAGGACAGTTATACAGATCGTATTTTTCATCCAATAAGGATTTTACTTCCTCAAAATCCTTCATTCTTAATCTTTAAGCGGAAGATAGCTGATTTCAACAGGGAATTTATAATCCACTCCACCCAGTTTTTCAAATGCTTTTTTGGAGATTCTGATAATCACTTTTTCATCTACGCCAGTATTAGGCAATTTGCCTAATACCCTCACAAAAACGATTTGATCATTCAAATCATTTCTGACTTGCATGATGGTGCCAATCTTAGCAGTTCTATGCAATGCCAAATATTTTTCTGTTCCTTCTGAACCTTCTATTACCTCAGCAACACCTTTTTCTTTAATCTTATCAATTTTAGGCATATCCTCTTCTTCCACAGAAAAATAGGCTTTTGTATCCTGTTTTTGAGGATTTTCAGATAAATCTGGTTTTGGTTTCTCAACAATTTCTTGCTTTTCTTGCTGCTCTTCAACTTCAACATCTGCCATCAAAGCATCAGGGTTTTGAATATACAGCTTCTGTCCTAAGCTCAACTTATAAGAACTTAAACTATTCCACTTTCTTAAATCTTCTACCTCTACATCATATTTTTCAGATAAGCTATATAATGTTTCTCCAGATTCAACCGTATGAATCCTTGATTCATCAACCTTGTTTGATTCATTTTGAGTTACAGAATCAATAGCTTTTTCAGCTTCCAATTCAGGTGCTACAATTTTAATTACTTCTCCTCCTACAAATGGTTCTTTGAACTTATTCCATTTCTTAAGTTTCGATTCTTGCAAGCCATACATATCGGCAACCTCTTCATAAGTTTCACCTTTTTTGGCATTATGGAAAGTTTGCACACTTGGCGTTTGATTCTCTGGTTCAGGTTTTTCAATCACCTCCTCGATTTCTTTCTCAGCTTCAGCCTTTATAATCAATTTCTGACCAACAGCAATATTATTATCCTTCAACCCATTCAATTCAATAATATCACTTTGTTTTACATCATATTGCTTGGAGATGCTATAAATGGTTTCTCCCAAATCCACAATGTGTATAATCTTATCCTTATCATTAGATTTTATATTCTCCTCCTCACTTTTTGCAGCAGAAGGAAACCGAGAAGGATTACTCACCCATAATTTCTGTCCAATATCCAAGATATTTGATTCCAAATCATTCCATTTCATAATGTCCTCCTGACTAACATTATATTTTCTTGATATAGAATAAATGGTTTCCCCAGCCTTAACTTCATGTTGCTTAGCCTTGCTTTGTTGAGCATTTGTTTTAGTAGAGGATATAAATTCTTCCTCTTTGTAGGGAATTAAAAGCACCCGGCCAATTTGATCTATTTTATAACCATCTTTCTCTTGAGGATTTACTTCTTGTATTTCAGCAACTGATACATGATATCGCTTTCCTAAAGAGTAGAGGGTTTCCTTTGGTTCTAATTTATGGATGATATATTTTTCCCCATCTATAACTTTTATACCTACAGAATCAACAATAACAGCATTTGCAGAAATTGAAGAAATAAAAATCAAAAATAGACAGAGGTATAATATTTTTATTTTCATGCTTTTAGGGTATTCGATTGCTTTGCAAAAATGGTTATTATGTAATGATAAGTAAAATAAAACTGAATTTTAATTCTCAAATCAATAAAGAAAACGAGTTTTCAATCAACGAATTATAAAAGTATCTGTTTAAAATAAATTTAACAGACATTCGTAATTTTTTGATCTATAGAAGTCCTTATAGACGAAAATCCAAAAGAAATAATCACTATAAATCGAACATAAATTTAACTTTATAGAAAATGTTTAAAATGTCATCGCATATTATTGTGGCTTAAATAGTATTCACTTAAATTGTTCCATAATTTTTATCCTGAAATTAACATTAAAAATCAGTAATATAAATTGAGAAATATCAGGACAAAAAAGATTAATTTAAGTTAAAGTTCCCAAATTTAAAATGAGGAATCCATAAATAGACATGAAAAAAACAGCCTTAATTTTACTATTACTGGGAATATTTTATTTCCCAATTCTTGCTGATACTACGGATGTAAATCAAGAAGTATTCATAATGGAAATTAAGGATCAGATTGATGTCAGAACCAATAGATATGTTGAATTAGCACTTCAAGAAGCAAAAGAAAGGAATTCCTCACATATTTTAATTGAGATGAATACTTATGGAGGTGCTCTTTATGATGCTGATGAAATTCGTTCAGCCCTTCTAAATTTAGATATTCCTGTTTACGTTTTTATTGATAACAATGCAGCTTCAGCTGGTGCATTAATTTCCATTGCATGTGACAGCATATATATGGCACCTGGAGGTAGCATAGGCGCTGCAACTGTAGTAAATCAAACTGGTGAGGCTGCTCCAGATAAATATCAATCATATATGAGGTCTATTATGAGATCAACTGCTGAAGCTTCAGGCAGAGACCCTAGAATTGCAGAAGCCATGGTGGATGAGAAAATTGAGATAGAAGGCATCACCAAAGCTGGGGAAGTTATAACCTTTTCAACCTCCGAGGCCATAAAGCATGGATTTTGCGAAGGAGAATTTAACAACACCACTGAATTATTAACTTACTTAAATTTAGATAGCTCAAAAGTACATCGCTATGAAGTAAGCGGTACGGAATCAATCATTTCGTTCTTTATCAACCCGTTTATTAGTGGAATTTTAATCCTCATTATTATAGGAGGAATATATTTTGAGTTGCAAACCCCTGGAGTGGGTTTTCCTATTATGGCATCCATCATAGCATTGGTTCTTTATTTAGTACCCTATTATTTGAATGGATTAGCAGAAAATTGGGAGATTTTAGCTTTTGTAATTGGACTAGTGTTAATAGCCATTGAAGTATTTGTTATCCCCGGCTTTGGTATATTTGGAATACTAGGTTTAATTCTGACTTTAGGTTCTTTGGTATTTATGATGCTGAATAACGAAATGTTTGATTTTGAATTTGTACCGAGTGAAAACATCACAAGAGCACTGCTTACTACATTAACAGGTTTGTTTGGAAGCATAATTTTGATGTTTATTGGAGGAGTGCGTTTAACTAACAGTAATTTCTTCAAAAAAGTAGCACTACAAGGAGTTCAAGCCAAAACAGAAGGCTATTCTTCAAGATTTATTAAAGCTGGTTTAGCGGGTAAAACAGGAACCGTTTTTTCAGTTCTTCGACCTAGCGGAAAAGTTGAAATAGACGGGGAATTATATGATGCTAATACAAGAGGAGAATATTTAGATCAAGGAGAAAAAATAGTGGTAGTAGATGAAAGTGGCACAAGCTTAAAGGTGAAAAAAGCTGAAAACTAAGAAAATATGGACATAATTGGAATTATCCCAGCCAGATATGGCTCAACCCGATTTCCTGGAAAGCCTTTAGTTGATATTGGAGGCAAAAGCATGATTCAAAGAGTCGTAGAACAATGCAAAAAAAGTAGTGCCCTGAAGAAAGTGGTAGTAGCCACTGATGATGACCGTATTTTTGAACACGTAAAAGAATTGGGGCACGAAGTATATATGACTAGTCCCGATCACAAAAATGGAACAGAAAGATGTCATGAAGCTCTAAAATTAGTAAATGATAGTTATGATTTTGTAATCAATATCCAAGGTGACGAACCTTTTATTGACCCAAAGCAAATTGATTTATTAGCTAGTATTCTTAATAGAAAGACTGAAATTGCGACTCTGATTAAAAATATAGATGATATAGAAGACCTTCAAAACCCAAATGTTATTAAAGCCCTCAAAGCGGACAGCGGATTAGCCTTATATTTCTCTCGATCTCCTATTCCTCACATGAGAAACATCCCAACCGAAGATTGGATGAAGAGCCATCAACACTATAAGCATATTGGGATTTATGCATACAGAGTAGATATTTTAGCAAAATTAGTTACTCTTTCCCCAACTCCATTAGAGTTAGCAGAATCTTTAGAGCAATTGCGATGGATAGAAAACGGTTACAGAATAAGAACCGCAATTACTCCTATAGAAACAGTAGGAATTGATACCCCTGAAGATGTGGAGAAAGCTTTGAAACAAATGCAACTATAATGGAAAAAGTAATAAAAGGTCACCCTCATATTCAATTAAAATTTGATAATGCAGCTATTGAAACATTGAAAGTGAGAAGTGAGGAATTTTATTTATCCATGAACAAAAGAAGGTCTGTACGTGAATTTTCTAGTAAACCCATCCCAAAAGAAATAATAGAAAACATTGTAAAAACAGCAGCAACTGCTCCTTCAGGTGCACATAAACAGCCTTGGACTTTCTGTGTCATTTCTAATCCTGACTTAAAAAAGAAAATACGGAAAGCAGCAGAAAAAGAGGAATATGAAAGTTATCAAAATCGGATGAGCGATCAATGGATAAAAGATTTGGAACCCATTGGCACTGATTGGGAAAAACCATTTTTGGAAACTGTTCCTTATATTGTAGTAGTTTTTAAGAAGATTTACGATGAGGAAGAAGGACAAAAGAAAACCAATTATTATGTAAATGAATCAGTCGGAATAGCCTGTGGATTTTTAATTTCCGCCATCCACCAAGCGGGTTTGGCTACCCTAACGCATACGCCCAGTCCAATGAATTTTTTATCTGAAATTCTGGAAAGACCAAAAAATGAAAGACCCTTTTTATTATTACCAGTTGGTTATCCTGCGGAGGAGACTTATGTGCCTAAGCTGGATAGAAAAGGATTGAATGAAATTGCAGAATTTTATAGTTAAAGAGTGATTGTAATTTTATTTTCACCTTCTATATGTAAAACATGACAACAATCTTTACCTATTTTCATTTTATGCCCCACTACAGTTTCACCATTGATTATACCATAGAAAATCACTTCATTTCCATCAAAATCTAATACATCCATTTGCCCATCAGTAGCTACTGGGTAAATGCCATTCTTAGATTCATAAACATCATCTGGAATTTCAATTTTCTCTCCATCTATTTCACTATAAAAATCATCTAGTACTATTGCTTTTCCTTCATTATCAGTAATTTCTAAGTTAATAATTCGGAATTCCATAGTACACATAATATCCGGATCACACGGATTTTCTTTCTTATTCTTAGCACCAGAATTATTATCCTGACAAGTAGCTGCCATTGAAATAAAACAAAATAACATCAATAGATTTTTCATTATCCTTCAATTACAATTTTACTTTCTCCTTCAATTAAAATAACATGACAGCAATCATGTCCAATCACCATTTGATGTTCCACAATATTTCGACCATCTTTTTCTCCTACAAAAATCAAAGTAGTTCCTTCTTTCTCTACCTCATCCATTTCGGCATCAGTAAGTACAGGATATATTCCCTGCCTTTTTTGAATATCATTTAACTCATATTCAAATTTTTTCCTAGAATCATAAAAGGTGTAGAAATCATCTAATACTATTGGATTACCTTCTTGGTTAGTAATTTCAAGTGAGATGGTTCTGAATTCTTTAGTACAAAATAGGTTTCCATCACATTCGGCAGAATTCAATTTATCCTCTTCACAAGAAAAAAACGAAAGCGAAAACAATAGCAAAAATATACGTAAACAACTGATTTTCATACCCGCTTATTTTTCTCTTTTAACGATGCCTGCCTTCCAATATTTTCACTACATCCTGTAATTTATATCCTTTAGCTTGTAATAGAATTAAATATTGAAATAATAAATCAGCTGATTCATTTAGAAATAACTCTTCACTGTCATCCTTAGCTTCAATCACTACTTCCACAGCCTCTTCTCCCACTTTTTGAGCAATTTTATTAATGCCTTTATCGAATAAGCTTTTCACATAAGACTTTTCATCCTCTCCATTCTTACGTTCTTCAATCACTTCTTCCAATTGATTAATGAAACCAATGCTCTCATTTTTCTCATCCCAGCAAGTATCTGCGCCAGTGTGGCAAGTAGGCCCATCGGGTTTGGCTTTAATTAAAAAAGTATCCTGATCACAATCCAAAACAATATCTACTAAGTGCAGGAAGTTTGATGAAGATTCTCCTTTTGTCCACAGTCTTTGCTTTGATCTGCTATAAAACGTTACTTTTCCAGTTGTTTGGGTTTTTTCCAATGCCTCTTCATTCATGTAGCCCAGCATTAAGACTTTGCCTGTTATAGAATCTTGAATGATGGCTGGTAGCAAACCATTTTCACCTTTTGAAAAATCGGGTTTTTGCATAACTAATAATATTAAAATCTAAAGATTAGATTCTTGTAGGTATATTTTTACTCTTTAAAAATGTTTTTAATTCCGGAATTCCAATTTCTTTGAAATGAAATATGCTGGCAGCT
>QNXU01000360.1 GCA_003973485.1 Bacteroidota bacterium
AAAATATAGGACTAGCAATTATAAGCGCAATGAATGCTATTAATCTATCAAAAAAGGGCTTAATTATTTTTCTATACATATTACTTAATTACTCCTAAATGCATTAATGCATCTCCTTCATGCACAATAGGGTTATGATTTAGTCCTATTACATATCCATTTACAGTTGAAGTGACTTTATTTTTAAATCCACCGAAAGGATCATTAATGTGCCCTAATAATTGATTCTTCTTTATTTTCTCACCTGATTTTACTGCAGATAGAAAAACTCCAGATCTTCTAGCTCTTACCCATGAGGAATTTTTAATAATTAGATTTTCATAATCAGCTTTTTCAGCCTCATCTCTCATGCCCAAATGCCGCATCAATCTCCGTGCTCCCTTTATTCCTTCCCGAATTGCAAATTCATCAAATCGAGAGGATTCTCCACCTTCATAAACTAGAATATGTTTACCAAATTTATTAGCCGTTTGCCGTAATGAATTAGGGCGAAATTTTGAATCTAGAGTGAATGGTGCATGAAAAGCTTCTGCAAGTTCTACATTCTTTTGATCTTTCATCATACACCTCACCTGAGGATAATTCGTCCTGTCAGCTCCGCCAGTATGGAAGTCTATTCCATAATCGATAATAGGCAAAATCTCTTTAGTTAAAAAATTAGCCATTCTAGAGGCTAAAGAGCCATTTTTATTGCCTGGGAAGGAACGATTTACATCTTTACCATCAGGTACATATCTAGAGAAATAGATAAACCCATAAACATTAATGATTGGAATACATATTACGGTTCCAATTTTAGGGATATGATCATTTTTCTCAATCATACGCCTTACAATCTCCGAACCGTTGATTTCATCTCCATGCAATCCACCCATTAATAATAAAACTGGCCCAGGTTCACTAGACCTTGCAATTGTAATAGATACATCAATGGTTGTATGAGAAGGTAGTCGAGCAATATTAACATCTACTACTTTTTCTTCTCCAGCTGCTATTTCAACTCCATTTATAATCATCTATTGAAAATTAAGCCTTTGTGTAAACTGTTAATATTATAAAGAATTGATTGGTTTTTGAAGGAAAAGTACCACCAAATTGTTCCGGATACTAAAAGCCCTATAGTAGCACCCACTACAGTATCAATCATAAAATGTTGAAATAAATATACTCTAGATATCGCCACTAAAATTGCTAAAAGCATATAAATAACTTGTAATAATTTATTCTTGGTTAGTAAAATCAAGATAGTGGCAAGTGCAAAGGCTGCAGCAGTATGTCCACTTGGCATACTGAAATGAGAATGCAATTCCACTCCTTCCACTAAGTTGAAGGATGACAAAGATTCCTCAAATTTTAGAGCAGGTCTATGAGCCTCAAAAACAACTGTTTTTAGAAACTGAACGATAATGTAATGAATAACTCCTGTCAAGGTAAGTAAAATAGCATAATAAATTCTGTACAATAAAAGAATAACACCTGCTATAATGAAAATATGAGCCTCACCAAGCAAAGTTACATAGCTAAAAAACACATCACCAAAAGGGTTGTGTTTTTCGTTTAACCAAAGCAGAAATGTACCTTTTTCTAAAAACAAGACTAGTGCCAGAGCAGTCAAAAAATACAGCACATACATTAAAAATGCAGGACTTTGTAATTTATCTTTTAAGCTTTCCATTCAAAACGTAAATATTTTATGGTTTCCCCTACTTTCGAAAATTTTCTTTCGTAGCGAGTAGTAATTCCATAATGTTCCTTTAAATATACAGAATTATGCAAATCATCTGTAAAATGCAAATCCTTAAAATCATCACGTGATGCTAAAACTTCATTTAAAGTCCAATTGAAAAGATCTGTATTATCTGTTTTGAAATAAACTCTTCCAGTTCCACCTTGAATTCTTTTGTATATATCGAGAAAACGATGAAAAGTTAATCTTCTTTTTTCATCCCGATCTCTTGGTCTTGGGTCAGGATGGATAATCCAGATGTCATTGACTTCCCCTTCTGCAAACATTTGCTCTAAATCTAAAATGAAATTCCGAGCAAAAGCTACATTTTCCAAGCCTTCCTCTAGTGCTTTAGTACTACCTTGCCACAAGCGTTCTCCTTTGATATCAATGCCAATAAAATTCTCATTAGAGAATTCTTTCGCTAATCCAATGGAATACTCCCCTCTTCCACAAGCTAATTCTAAATTGATTGGATTTTCATTTTGGAATATATATTTCCCCCAGTTTGATTTAATATTAGGAAATCTATCATCATCGTACTCAATTACATTGTGGCGGTTTCGTAAATCCTCAAACCTTTTTAACTTTTGTCTACTCATTTTACAAATTGGGAATTTCAGCTACTGCAAAGGTAGAACCTCCTACAAAAATTAAGTCCTTATCAGAAGCATTTTTTTGAGCATTAGTAAAAGCTTCAGCTACTGTAGGGAATGCATCGCCCTTTAAATCATAATTTCTAGCTACTTCTTTAAGTTCCTTGGCATCCAAAGCACGAGGAATGTTGGCTTGTGTGAAATAATAAATGGCATCTTTAGGCAGTAACTCTAACACCCCATCTAGCTTTTTATCATTCACAGTTGCAAAAACAAAATGTAATTGATCAAATTTTTCACTTTCAATCATCTTTACAAGATGTTCGAAAGCAGGAATATTATGCCCTGTGTCTGCAATGATTTTAGCATTAGATTGCTCATTATGGATTCTCTGCCATCTTCCTTTAATGCCAGAATTTTTAATTACATTTTTCAAGCCCGAAGTAATATTTTCATCTGAGATAGAATATCCCTTCTCTTTCAAAATATCTAAAGCAGTAAAAACACTTTGTAGATTTTGAATTTGATAGCTAGCAGAAAGTCCTGATTCAAATTTATACTTTTTTGAGGTTTTTAAATTTTCAGCAATCATTTTCCAAGAAGGAATGGTCTCTTCTTTAATGTTAATTTTATAACATTCATTGCTATTAAAAAATGGCGCTTTTTTTTCATTTGCAACTTCTTTAATAATTAACTTCAGTTCATTTTCTGATACAGAACTCACTATAGGAGTATTTTCTTTTACAACGCCTGCTTTCTCTTTCGTAATTTCTTCTAGTGTATCTCCCAAAAATTGTTGATGATCCAAGCCGATTTGAGTGATAATAGAAACTTCAGGTTGAATCACATTAGTGCAATCTAATCTTCCACCCATGCCTACTTCTATAACCGCAATATCCACTTCTTCTTTGTCAAAATAATCAAAAGCCATGGCCGTGGTCAATTCAAAAAAAGAGGGTCGTAATTCCTCTATTATGGGCTTGAATTTATTCACATATTCAACCACATCATCTTGAGAAATAGGTTCTCCGTTTATCCTCATTCTCTCAGTAAAACTTTTTAGATGAGGAGAAGTATAAAGTCCCGTTTTGTAACCTGATTCTTTTAAAACAGAAGCTAAAAATGATGCTGTGCTTCCTTTTCCATTTGTACCAGCAACATGAATATACTTCCCCTTTTGGTGTGGATTTCCTATAGCTTGCAATAAAGCATAAGTGTTTTGCAAATCTTTCTTGTAAGCTGAACCTCCTACCCTTTGAAACATAGGTAGTCGTTCAAATAAAAAAGCTTCCGCTTCCTGATATGTCATTCTATAAGAATTGAAAAGTTAATTTGAGCGTATCAAAAATGTAATGGTTCCTTTTGATTGTGGTGCTGTTTTACCCCCAGAAGTTCTACTAAAAGTTAATTTTGCCACTTCATCTTGATAAATTTTTACTATATCTGCTGAAACAGTAGTAGTTAAAGTTCTCACACTTATTACTTCACCATTACTATCTACTCGAATTTCAAAAACAATTTTACCGCTTTGTTGTGTAGGATCATCAGGCCTAGGAGGTGAATCCCATTTCCAGCCAGACATATCCAATTGACTACCACTTCCTCCACCTTGAGGTCCCATCATGGCTTCAGCATCCACTTCACCTTCAGGATCACCTTGGTCACCGCTGTCATCACTGTTTTCCCCCTGTGAATCACTTTTACCAGGAAAAAGAGCATTAGGATCTGCTTTAGGTTTTTCTTTCTCTTCCTGTTTTTCTACATTTTCAGAAGTCTCTTTTGTTGTCTCTTTTGGAGAGTCATCAACTTTAACAGGAGATTCTTCATCAGTCACTACTTCATCCACTGCATCTTCTGATACTTCCTCCACATCTTCCACTATGTCATCAGTTTCAGCTTCAGTAGGTTCCTGAATTTCTTCTTCTACCACTTCCTCCACCTCTTCAACAGGAGTTTCTTCAACTTCTTGAGTTTCTTCTGCTGCCACAGGCTCATTTCCTGAACCACTGTTGTCCATTCCAATATTTAATTCAATTCCATATTCCGGATTTGGCGGAAAGGGTTCTTTCCAGGCGGTAACCCATAGAAATAGCAGGAGCAACAAAATATGAAGCCCAACAGAAACGGATATTCCAATTATCCGATTTTTCTTTTCCTTATGTGCATAATCAATCATTCGGCTGTGCTGCAATCGATACTTTTGCTTTTAAAGACGAAGCTATACCTGCAACTCTTACTAAATGTTCGGTAGGAACACTTTTGTCTATGTGCAATACTACCACTCCTTCGTCTGCATTTCTTAATTCTCTTTTGATAGCTGTTTCTATATCGGAAACTGCTACTCTTTTATCATTAACGAAATACAACATGTCTTTTGTTATCGTAACACTAACTTTTTGCATTACGATATTAGTTGACTTGCTAGAAGGTAAATTAACAGGTAATCCTGATGGGGTAATAAAAGATGAAGTCAGCATAAAGAATATCAGCAACAGAAATATAATATCTGTCATTGATGACATGCTAAAAGCAGGATCAACATTATGTCTAGATTTCATTGACATAGCGTCTTATTTAGATTCTTGAAGTAAATCAATAAACTCAACGGAAGTATATTCCATTTTGTGAATTACTTTCTGTACTTGCGTTACCAGATAATTATAACCTAAGTAAGCGATAATCCCAACTGACAAACCAACTGCAGTTGTAATCATAGCCTCATAGATACCCTCAGAGAGTAATTTCGGGCTTACTGAGCCTTCCTCTTGCGCAATTGCAATAAAGGCTTGAATCATCCCTGTAACAGTTCCTAAGAAACCAATCATAGGGGCAGCACCAGAAATAGTGGCCAACAAGGACAAATTCTTTTCTAGGCGGTAAATTTCAACTTTCCCAACATTCTCAATCGAAACCTCTATATTCTTTAAAGGACTACCAATTCGTGAAACCCCTTTTTCCAACATTTTGGCAATTGGTGTATCATTTTGGGAACACATCATTTTTGCCTGATCTATTTTGCCTTCTGTAACCAATGATTTTACCTGACTCAATAAACCAGAAGGCGTTTTGGAAGATTTTTTAATGGTTAAAACCCGCTCTACAAAAATAGCAATTGCAGCAGCTGATAATAACAAAAGGGGAATCATAACATATCCCCCTTTTAAAAGTAAGTCGAACAAATTAACGCTACTGTCCGAAGCGTTTACCATTGCAGAATCTGCAACAGTTGTAACTTGTAATAGTGTCATATTTTAAATATCAATATTTCAATGGCCAAGGTTGTTCTTTAAATTGTCCTGATAATTCCGTAGCTCTGGTACTAGCCGCAGCAAAGCTTTCGGTTTCTTCAATAGCCACTCTATTGAATTTACTTTTACCAAAGGGTGGAATTATGTAAGCATTTGTACCCTCTTTAGAAAGCTTGTCAGCATAGTCCTTTGCTAAATCTTCATCAAAGAAACTACCTACAACAACGTAAGAACGACCAGTTCTTGAATTTAGTGTACTTACCACTCCTTCGGTTGGCTCTGGTTCAGGTTCAATTACTTCTGGTTCTGGCTCAACTGGCTTTTCTACCACATAGGAAGTAGTATCTTTCACAGGTTCTTTAGCAACTGGTTCTTTTTCAGGTTCTCTTAGAAAGAAAAAATAAACCAATGCGCACGCAATTATTACAATAATTGACAATGTTATAATAATAGGAGCCGCAGATTGCTTTTTAGGTGGAGTATAGGTAGAAACTGGCTCTTCTTTATTCACCTCATCATCATCGTCATCTCCAAATGGATTTGGGTCATACTCATCATCCTGATCTAAAGTAAATTTCTCATCAGAAGTTTCAGCATTATCTTGGTCTGAATCTTTTGATACTGATGTATTATCATCTTCTGAATCTGAAGAATCAGTATCATCATCTAAATCAGGAAGACCGAAATCCTCATCATCTTGTTCCGGCTCATTATGTAAGTTTTCGTCTTTATACTCCTCGTCTTTTTTGTCCTTCTTGGCCATGTTCTGGTAATTTAAGGTTTACTCTAGCTTAAAAGTATTAAAAAATTATAATACTTTATCAATAAACTATTATTTTTCAATAAAATCAATACTCAATTATAAGTAGATTTAACTATAAGAATCAAATATAATGGCAAATATTGATATTAAAAACATTAAAATGAATATGTGAAGCCACCTAAAATTTGAAAACCACGGTTAGGATACCCCAAAAAATACTCGTATTTATTGGCAATCAGGTTATTAGCGTGTAAGAAAACCTGACTCCTATTACTTAACTGATACCCAAATTTTATTCCTAAATCATAGATGGGTGGTATTGACTCTCCCAGATCATAAGAAAAATTAAAACTGTCTTCAATAATGTTATTTGAAATATTCATTCTCCCCAACAAATGCGCATTCAATCCTATTTTTATTTTATCTGCTATCCAATAGTCAGAATTAAATTTTAATTGAAAACTAGGTCGAAATGGCATTAATTGAGTTTCACCTACATTATAGTAAAAATAATCTCCTCTTATATTTACTCTGATTTTTTCTACATCTGTTGAAAGTGAAACATAAACATTCGCTTCAGTATTATTTTCTTGAAAATATTTTGGTCTATATCTTATCTCATGTTCTAATTCATTATATACTGCCTCATAACCGAAATTATAACGAACGGAAGAAAGACTAAAACCAGCTTCATATCCTAAGAAATTACTTAAAGAACCAGCAAACCCTCCGTAAAACTGGAAAGGCATCAATGTATTAAAAACATTTACTGTATTATCTAAATAAGGATTCTCCATTAGCAGATTTTTATATCGATTGGCACGAACATCTCCTTTTAGCCCTCCAAAAACACTAAATTTATCAAATGGCGTATAAACTATATTTAAATCTGGGTAAACATGAAATTTTCCCATGTCCTCAAGTGTATCATTTTCATGAACCATATTAAGTCCCAATCCAATTCTAAGATTATTTCTGATGAATTTTACTCCAGATTTAAAGCGAAGCAGATTTCTATTTTGTGCGGAATCAAATTGATCAAATTTCAAATTGCTTATAAATCCATTAGAATTTAAATAAATAGCAAAATCATCATTCAGATCAAATTTGTTTTGAATGTTATAATCAAATGAAAATTCAGAATTATTGATGTTAGTGAATAATTGATAAATATCTGTATCAATAGTATAATGATATCTGCTGGCTTCATTTTGATCTGTTAATGAAATACTTGCGCCAATTGTGTGAAATGTTCGTTGCAAAGAATCTCTATCCACATCTGTATACAAGGCGGTATCATATCCATAGAGGTAATTATTATGTCTTTCATAAAATGCCTCTGCATTTAATACCGCTTTCTGAAAAATCATTTTACCATAAGGATTCACTCTTTGATAGCCTGAACCAGAATTTCTTTTATCAATCGGACCGTTGGCAAAACTTTGATGATAAACATTCAGTCCATAACTCTTATCCTTACTTCTTTTACTTGCAAAATTCCCCTCTAAATAGGAAGCTCCATAATTTCCACCTCCTATTTTAACTTGGTTGGCATAAAGCTTTTCCAGTTTTTCATCCTGAATTGTTAACACTCTAATTCTAGGAGCTAAACTATTTAGCTTTGGAATAAACTGTCTTGAATTAAATTCAACATCAAAGGAAGATTGATTCCTATTGATTTCAGGCACCTTTTTAAAATCTCTATTGACTTGAGGCAAATCAATTTTACGATCTTTCTCTATAATTACCTGAGAATCTTCTAAATCTCCTTCTTGATTCCAATTATCCTGTCCTAAAACAGTTATTGGTAAGAAAAAAATGATGATTAAAATATATCTTAACATATTAATTTTTTGTAGAGTCATTTTCAATTACTTCTTCCATTTCAATTGTTTGTTGGGCGCTGTCTTGCTCAGGTTCATTTCCTCCTTGCTCCTCTTCAATTAAATCAAGTTTCAATTGAGCCTCATCTTTAAGAACTCTAGAATCAGCATTTTCAATTATTGAATTTAAAGTAGCCTTTGCTTGGAAAATCTCTTCCATAGCATAATAATTATCCGCAATCAATAGAAACGATTTACCCAACCATTCTGCATAAGAACCAAAATTCTTATTCAGCTCAAATAATGTATTGATGGATTCTTGATACTTTTTTGAATTATATTGCATAAGTGCAATCATATATTGTGATTCCGCTGCAAACTCATCTTTAGCTGCTTCCACCGCATTTTGGAAACTAACTTTTGCTTCCTCATATTTTCCCTGATTATAGTTTGCCATTCCCTTATTTAAGTAGGCTTCATTAATGGCATTGGCATTAACAGCCGCTTCTTCCAAAATCAAATCAGCATACATTATCATTTTACTGTAATCTGATTTTGCTTTGGTAATTTCCATTAAGCCAGTATAAGCATTGTACTTATCTTTTTTATTCTCAGACTGATCCAATAACTTGGTAAAATACAACCGTGCTTTATCAAATTCTTCATTATTCAATTCGATTTCTGCAATTTTTTGAATTGAGCGTTTATTGAATGAAGTGTTATTCTCTTCTACCACCTGATAAAATAATTCCAAAGCCTCATTTAGTTGATCATTCCTATAGTAGGAATCAGCCAAATAGTATCTAGCATCCGCTGTTAAAGAATGCTCAGGATAATTATCTATATATGCCTTGAAGGAAGCAATAGCTCTATCATATTTCTGATTAAAATAAAGCGATTGGGCTGCATCAAATTCAATCTTAGTAACTTCACCATCATTAGGATTCGCATTTTTATATGCTGTCAAATATTGGTCTAAATCACCTTCTTTGTTCATTATAGAATACAGCTCCTGCAAACCCGCTAAAGCTCCATTGGCTGTGGAATGGGTTAAATAATTCTGTAAAATCAAGGTGTAATCATCCTCAGCCTTTTCATATTGTTGTAGGTTGAAATAAGCCAAAGCCCTTTTTGAATAAGCATAAGGTCTTAATGGACTTTGAGGCAAGTTTTTCAATAGATTAGAAAAGCCACTAATTGCCGTTTCATATTGTCCTGATTCAAAAGCCAACTGTGCTTTCTGGAATATGGCATTGTCATAATAATTTGAATTGGAGTAATCTTTAATCACTTTGTCAAAGCTCTGATTGGCTAACTTATTTTCTCCATTTATACTATTGATAACACCTTTTTGAAAATAGGCATAATCACTACTAGAATTCCTTTCATCTATGGCTTTTTGATAGTAATTAATGGAAAGACTATAATTTTTGGTCACATAATAGCAATCCGCCAATCGGATTACGGCATCTTCATAATAAGTGGCAGATTTTCCATTTTTCAAATACTCCTTAAAATATTGTAATGATTTTTCGAATTGCTTGTCATTATAATATGCATGAGCTAATCCGTAATTCAAATTAGCATACCAGCTATCGGAACTATTACTATTCCTCATCGACTTTTCATAAGATGAAATAGCATCTTTAAACTTTATACCTGTA
>QNXU01000218.1 GCA_003973485.1 Bacteroidota bacterium
AAGTGATGAGGTGTTAAAGTGACTCTGACTCCTACTAAAATAAGTTGGGAAGTTATCAGGTTGGCAGGTTTAGTGAAGATTAAAATGAATAGGTGATATTTAACCCTAAACTATGGTATCTCACAGAGCTAGTATAGGGTTTATTCCAATATGAGTTGAGTATTAATACCCTACGTAAGTTACCAAAGCTTCTGTTATAATTAAGTCCAAGAGATAATTGCTCTTTAAGGAGGTAACTTACCCCAAGACTTCCCAAAAAGTCAAAATGTACCCCATCCTCTTTGAAGGTGTTGCCAAAATAAGATCTTTCACCAAAGAAGGGTTGAAAATAATAGCGTATTTGGGTCCCAGTATTTATTTTCCATTTATCTGTGATATTAAAACCTAGTTGAGGGTGTAGACCAATAAAATATCTTGTTTTAGCCAAAGTTTGGTCTATATAATCGATTTCATCGTAATATTTAAGAAAGGTGTCAAAACCAGATGTATTACCACTATTGAAGTAAGCTTGCAATCGATCTTCGTAAGGAATACCTAAAATCACTCCTCCATTGATACCAAGAGAAATATTAAAGCGTCTATTAATATTGTAATGAAATCCATTTTCTATTTGAAATTCAGTGGTTTTAAAATCATTAACATAGAGGCTAGTTTTAAAATCTACAATCTTCACCTCAAAATCAATGTAACTATTGAATTCTCTTGAATTATCAGTAATATCTAATTTTTCATTAACTCTTTGAGCTAAAGAGCTAAATGAAAAGAATAAAACAAAAATAGAGCAGATATAGAACTTCATTTACAATTGTTTTTAATGAATTTAAGTAATATAATTCATTAAAAACAAAAAAAAAGGGAAGCCTTTCGGATTCCCTTCTAATTTAATATCTATAATTGAATATTATTCTTCTGAATTTCCTTCTTCAGTATCTTCTTGAAGTCCTTCAATCAATTCCTGATTTCCACCTTCTTGACCTTCAGTATTTCCTTCACCTTCAGCAGGAGGCAATAGGCCCTCTTCTTGTCCGCCACTTTCCATTCCAGGAAGCAGAGTTTCGTCTTGAGCCTTTTCAATGTTAGGACTTGTAAAGCCAGTGTCTACTGTTGTAGTTTTAATTACAAAAGAGGAAGCTAAGCTTAATACCACCAAACTAATAGCCAAAACCCAAGTGATTTTTTCTAGTATATCACCTGTTCTTTTTACACCTACTACCTGACTAGCTCCTGATCCTCCAAATTGGCTGGATAAACCGCCACCTTTAGAATTTTGAGCTAATACTACCAATACCAACAAAATGGCAACTAAAATGATTAAAGTAATTAATAATGTTAACATGTATTTATGATTCTTTTTTTAACTCATCTATAATTTCGACAAAGTACGTCTTTTTTTGTGGAAATTTCCAAATTAATTTCTTGTAAATATCAATGGCTTTTTGCTTTCTTCCTTGTTTTATCATCAATTTTGCCAAAGTTTCTGAAACTACATCGTCTGAAAGATTGGTGCTGCTAGCTGAAAGATCTTCCGCTTCTTGCTTATTTGACTGATTATCAGGCTTTATCCTTTTTGTGAGAACTGGTTCTTTCTCAATAAAGTTGTTGATAATATTTAATTGCTCTTTTTTATGAGCATCGCTAATTTTTAATTCTTTTCTTGAAGTAATTTCTTCAATTATATCATGCTCATCCTTTTTTGGTTTCTTTTCAGCAACCTTTGGCTCTTTCTTAGATTTGGTACTTGCAGTTTTCTTAGCACTTTCTTTAGAGTTTGAAGCGGTCGATTTTTTAGTGGTAGTTTTGGCAGCTGCTGTTTTTTTCTTTGTGCTAGTCTTTTTAGAAGTAGTGGTTTTAGGTTTTGAAGTTGTTTTTGTTGTTGTAGAAGTTTTAGCTGTGGATGATTTTTTACTTGCAGTTTTAGCAGTTGTTTTTCTGTTAGTTTTAGCTTTTGGTTCTTCCGATTTCTTTGCCTCGAATTTCTCTAAGGTTTTTTGGTAATTTTCTTTTTCAGCTTTTAATGCTTCCATTTCCTTGAATAAACCTTCAAAGAAAGAGTCTGGTAAATGCGAGGAATCTGCAGTCTGCGAAATGGTAATTTTGGAATCTTTTTTAGCTTCCGTTTTTGTTTCTGTCTTTTTATTATTTTCAATAGGTTCTCCAACAACCTTATTTTTTCCTATAGAAGCTTCATTTTTCTGCTGAGTTTTTTCTTTTTTCTCTTCAGCGCTAATTTTAAAACCGTAATCTTTCGATAATATTTCTTTTAGTTGCTTTCTATCTAAAGCGTAAATAGCCGCTGTTTGAAGATGTTTTTTTTCACTATCAGGGCGATATTTTTTTGAACCAATCGTAATTAATGGTGATAAGGCTTGGAAATAGGGGTGTTCTTGCTTCAGATTCATTAAATCTCTGAAGTCTGTTTCTTCTAGTTTATCTGGTTGATTAATAAGGGTTGTAAGCCTTTGTTTATCCACTTGGTTCTAAGTTAAAGAATTAAAGTTACAAAATTTTACCAATTTGCTACTGATGCATTAAATATATCTAAAATAATCTGATCTGTGATAGTTTCTATCAATTGATCTTCAACAGCTGTAAGCGTAGTGGATGTCGCATCAAAATCAGCATAAAAGGAAAAAGATTTATTGTCAAAATTGAATACTTCATCCTTTGTGTTGACATAACTAACTTTAACCGTTATAGTCAATCTTTGTGCACCAGCAGCATCAGCCAAATTTGGATTCCCTGAAGCGGTAACCGCAATAGGTTGTACTCTATAGCCAGTAATTGAGCCTTCTAACTGCAAATCGCCATTATTATCAACTAACTCTAAGCTTGTATTTTGTTGATAGTAATCTCTAATCTCTTCCGTAAAAGTTTGTTGTAAATTGGGTGGCCCATTTCCAGAATCATTATAAAAATATTGGATAGACATTGTTTTAATATCAGGAGAAATTGAAGCTCCTGTAAAACTATAAACACCACATGAGCTAGTGAATATTGCTATAAATAAAAAGGCTAAAATACTTCTATAGGTCATACTGTTTAATTTTTCTATATAATGTCCGCTCAGATATACCCAAATCCCGTGCCGCATATTTTCTTTTATTCTGATTTTTTTCAAGTGCTCGCTCTATCATTTCTTTTTCCTTTTTCTCTAAGGATAAAGATTCCTCTTCTATTTCATGGTCAGCATCTTGGTAATCTTCTATACTGAAGCTTTCATTAGTATTATCTTCCTCTTCTTTTCGACTGTCTAATAAAAATGGTGTTCTAATTCCATCAGCATTTTCTTTAAATTCATTTTGCTTTACTTCGAATAGGTCTTCATTATCTTTTATGATTTCTTCTCCGTAGTTTTCATTTTTCAATAAATTATGGACTAACTTTTTCAGTTCTTCCACATCATTTCGCATATCGAAAAGAATTTTATAAAGGATATCTCTTTCTGAAAAGTCATTTTTATTGCCATCATTGTTACTTCCTTGGCTTTTATAAATGGCAGGCATCATATTACCTTCTTGAGGTAAATATTTAAATAAAATATCTTTATCAACTTCACGCTCCATTTCCAAAAGTGAAATTTGTTCCGCTATATTCTTTAGCTGACGGATATTGCCTGGATAGCGATAAGCCATTAATGCTTGTTTAGCATCTTCTGTTAATTTTATTGGATTAACATGGTGTTTTTCAGCAAAATCAGAGGTGAACTTTCTAAATAATAATTCAATATCTTGGCCTCTCTCTCGCAAGGGTGGAACAAAAATAGGTACAGTATTTAATCGATAGTACAGGTCCTCTCTAAACTTTCCTTTCTCCACGGCCTGGATCAGGTTTACATTTGTAGCAGCAACAACACGAACATCGGTTTTCAACACTTTAGAGGAACCTACTCTGATAAATTCACCATTTTCTAGAACTCTTAGTAGACGAGATTGAGTAGGAAGTGGCATTTCACCTATCTCATCTAAAAAGATTGTGCCGCCATCTGTTACTTCAAAATAGCCTTTTCTGGCATCATAAGCACCCGTGAAAGAGCCTTTCTCATGCCCAAAAAGTTCTGAATCAATAGTACCCTCAGGAATTGCTCCACAGTTTACGGCTATAAACTGACCGTGCTTTCTTGCACTAAGTTGGTGAATGATCTTGGAGAATGATTCTTTACCGACACCACTTTCACCCGTTATGAGTACCGTCATATCTGTAGGAGCAACTTGCATAGCTACTTTTATGGCAAAATTTAAATGATCGGAATTTCCGATTATGCCAAACCTATTTTTAATTGTTTGTATATCCAAAACAATATGATTTAAACAGCCTTACCAATTAATGTTGCACCAGTGCATTCTTCTACAAATACATCAACATAATCACCTTTTTTGTAATTCTCTTTAGGGAAGATAACTACCTTATTAGCAGTATTTCTTCCTTGCAATTGTTCATCAGAACGTTTTGAAGTACCCTCCACCAAAACTTTATGAACTTTATTTAAATCCAATTTATTTCTTTCCAGAGAATGCTCTCTTTGTTTATTGATGATTTCCTGAAGCCTTTTTTTCTTGGTTTCCAAAGGAATATCATCCTCATATCGTTTTTCAGCTAAGGTACCAGGTCTTTCAGAATAAAAGAACATGTAGGAGAAGTCATATTTAACGTAATCCATTAAGCTTAAAGTATCCTGATGTTCTTCTTCAGTCTCTGAACAAAAACCTGCAATCATATCGGATGAAATCCCACATTCTTCACCTAATATATCCCGTATTGCATCCACTCTGTTGATGTACCAATCTCTGTCATAAGTTCGATTCATCATTTTCAGAATTCTTGAATTTCCACTTTGAGCGGGCAAATGAATGTATTTACAGATATTGTCATACTTTTTCATGGTATGCAATACTTCATCTGTAATATCTTTTGGGTGTGAAGTGGAAAACCTAACTCTTAAATCAGGAGAAACATTGGCTACCATTTCGATTAAGTTGGCAAAGTTGATTACCTCAACTTCTTCTTTTTTCTCAATTTTCTCTAATCTTGCTTTATTGTTTATTTCCTCAGACCATTTGTAAGAATCTACATTCTGACCTAAAAGCGTAACTTCTCTGTAGCCTTTATCAAATAAATCTTGTGCTTCTTTTACAATGGAGAAAGGATCACGGCTTCTTTCTCTACCTCTAGTGAAAGGCACTACGCAGAATGAGCACATATTATCGCATCCGCGCATAATGGAAATAAATGCCGTTACACCATTAGAATTTAACCTAACTGGACTAATATCTGCATAAGTTTCCTCTCTGCTTAAGAAGGTGTTGACTGCTTTTTCTCCATCGTCCACAGTTTTTACCAAATTTGGTAAATCACGATAGGAATCAGGGCCAGCCACAATATCCACTATTTTCTCTTCCTCTAAAAGCTTGGTTTTCAATCTTTCAGCCATACATCCTAACACACCAATTTGCATTTCAGGCTTGCTGGCTTTTACTTTATTGAAATCAGTCAACCTTTTTCTAACTGTGAGTTCAGCTTTTTCTCTAATTGAGCAGGTATTTAAAAAAATCACATCTGCATTATTGAAATCGTTAGTAGTATCGAAACCATTTTCCTTCATAATAGAAGTTACGATTTCGCTATCGGAAAAATTCATTTGACAGCCATAGCTTTCTATATATAATTTTCGGCTTTTGCCAGTATTTTCCTCTTTTGAAACCTGAACAGCGCAAGATTCATCCGTTTTGGTTTCTTCTGCAATGATGTCCAAATCTTTGATCAATTCACTCATATTTGGTATTTATAAAGTGCTTCGTATTGTATTATTTAATAACAGGCAAAGGTAGCCAATAATTCTGGAAAATGACATTATGGCAGTAGTTTTTCCTCGGGAATATTAAGAATTATTTGATGAACTGATTCCTAGCGTTTTTTCAATTGCCTTGGCTTTTAGCAAGCATTCTTCATATTCAGCTTCTGCATCCGAATCATAAGTAATGGCACTTCCAACTTGATAATTTAAATTATTGGTTTCTTCATCATAATAAATGCTGCGGATGAGAACATTAAAATCAAATTCGTTTTCACCATTAAAATAACCAATGCTGCCTGAAAACACATTTCTTTTACTATTTTCATACTCCTCAATCAGTTCCATCGCTCTAATTTTGGGTGCGCCAGTCATACTTCCCATTGGAAATGCATTTTTAATCACATCTACAGGATGAACAGTATCTCGCTTTTCTGCTGAAATTGTACTTATCATTTGATGTACCTGTTGGAAACTATAGATACCAAAAATCTCATCTACTTTCACACTTCCAGTTTTCGCTGATTTGGCTAGGTCATTTCTTACCAAATCTACAATCATCATATTTTCAGCACGTTCTTTTTCGCTTTCAGATAGTTGCTTTTTATTTTCCTTATCTTCTAAATCTGTTTTGCCTCTTCTTGCAGTTCCTTTTATGGGCTGACTAATAATTTTATTGTCTTTGAGTTTGATATATCGTTCTGGTGAGGCAGAAACAATATATTTTTTATCCATTTTTAAAAATGAAGCAAAAGGTGCAGGAGAGTTTTGGCATAACTGTTTAAAAACTTGAATTGGATTTATTTGCTGTGAATAGGCGGAAAAATTGATGCAATAATTGATTTCGTAAATATCTCCTTCCTCAATGTGGTTTCTAAGCTTTTCTACTGTATTAATGTATTCTGATTTATTGGTCCAGGCCACTAGATGGCTAATTTTAAATTCACCTTCCTCTTTGCTTTCGCTACTAGAAAGTACATTTTTGATTTCATTATAATAATAATTTACATCCTCACTCTGGATTGAAAGTTGGTTTTTTTCAAATAAGATGATACATTCAGGAACAAAAAAGTTCATGGGTTTCCAAGCAATAGATTCCTGATTTTCGCTTTTTAATTTTTCCAGTTCATTTTTCAAATCATAACCCAAATAACCAAAAAGCTTTTGTGTAGGATTATCTTTAATATAAGATTTTAGAGATTGGAAATATGGTGGATTTAGCTTCAGCTTTTTATTTCCTACTGCTATACATTTTGGAAATGCCCCGAAAGGATATTTGTCAACTTGCTGAGGGTAGAAAACAACAATGTTTTCAAATTGATGAGTCCAATTCAATAATTTATCCCAATAGGAAGAGTCTGCTGGTATGTTGATATTTGTTGATTTCAATAATGCTTTATTTGTCGGCAAAATTGCATAAAAAAAGGTTGCCAAAAAATTTTAGCAACCTTCAGTTTATCTTAAACTTATGTTGGATTACATGTTTTTTGCTTTTACATCAACATTGAATCCGATACCTACAGTATTGTATATGAATTTATCTTTTGCTTTATCTACGGCTTTTGATTCATCTCCGTACATTAATCCCCATTTAGTTCTGTCAATGCTGAAATTAGTAAATGCTTTAACGCCATTGTCTTTAATTTCAATTTTTGCAGGAACTGTGATGGCTAAAGTTTTTCCTCGCATCGTTAAATTACCTGTTACTTCATGTGTAGCTCCTTCAAGCTCATATTTAGGTAATTCCATGATTTTTTCATCTTCTGAGGGTTGCTCCATGTCATCTTGATAAGAATCATAGGATTCAGCTGATTTCTCAGGATTTAATGATTTTACAGAAACTAACTCAAAGGTGACATTAGGATGGTTTTTCGCATCAAAGAAATCATCAGACTGTAAATGCCCCACTAATTTTTTGTGATTTTCTTGATCATCCTTTAAATCAGTAATTGTGATTTGGTTAAGATCAAATACAAATTTTCCTCCAGTAATTTCTCCATCTTTAACTGTTATAGAACCATCGGAAAGTGCAATATTTCCGTAGTGTCTGCCTGTAGGTTTAGTGCCCACAAATTCCATATCAGCTTCATCAGATGATACGCTTATTTCCATTCCCTTAGCTTCAGTAACTTCTTCAGCTTCGCTTACTTTTGCTTCATCTCCTTTAGGATTCGATGTACATGCTATTGCTAAAATAGTAGCAAGGGCTAATGCACTTGTTGTTTTTAAAATTTTCATAGATTAGAGGTTTTTATTGATTCACTCGAACAACGTTTGGATTATTATAAAGTTTAACAAAAATATTAATAAATATACTTTATTATAAAATGTTGATACATATATAAATTTTAAACAAAATATTATGGGAATAATTAAAGATTGTAATGGGAAATCTCCACAAATTGGAAAGGATACTTACATAGCTGATAATGCTGTCGTAGTGGGTGATGTTGTGATAGGCAAAGAGTGTAGTATTTGGTGGAGTGCTGTGGTAAGAGGGGATGTGAATAGTATCACGATAGGTGATCAAACTAATATTCAGGATGGGGCAGTAATTCATTGTACCTATCAAAAAGCTTCTACAACTATTGGTAATAAAGTTTCAATAGGGCATAAGGCAATTGTGCATGGTTGCACCATTGAAGATTCGGCTTTAGTAGTAATGGGGGCCATAGTGATGGATAATGCAGTAGTCCAATCTGGAGCAATGGTGGCGGCAGGAGCTGTAGTTTTGGAAAATACAATTGTGGAATCAGGTTATATATATGCAGGGGTTCCAGCTAAAAAAGTTAAAAAGATTGAAGATGAATTATCCGAAATATTTGAAAGAACTGCAAAAAATTACAAGCTATATAAGACTTGGTTCGAAGATTAAATTATCATGATATGAGAGGGATGGAAAATACTCTGCATGACTACTATTTTTGATTAGATTAAGAGATTGCTCTATATTGGGTCGCATTTTGAAAATTACTTTTTTTCAAATGCATTAGGAAACGATAATAGAGTATAATCATGAAAAATTCAAAAATAGTAGGTTTAGGACATGCTGTTCCTCAAACTGTTGTGACCAATGATGATATAGCACAGTGGATAGATACAACAGATGAATGGATTACGGAACGTACTGGAATAAAAGAAAGGCGATTTTTTGATCCTGAAATTGAAGAATCTTTAGCTAAAATGGCTAAAAAAGCTGCTGATATGGCATTGAATAATGCTAAAATGGATAAAAACGATATTGATTTTATCATTTTTGCCAGTATCACGCCTGATTATTTCTTTCCTGGTTCTAGTGTTCTTTTGCAACGAGAAATGGGAATGGGAACAGTAGGTTGCTTAGATATTAGAAATGCATGTTCTGGTTTTGTATATAGTTTATCAGTAGCAGATCAATTTATTAAAACAGGGATGTATAAAAATATTATGGTTGTTGGTGGAGAAATTCAATCCACAGCTATTGATATGTCAGACAGAGGTAGGTCTACTGCCGTTATTTTTGGTGATGGTGTAGGTGTAGCTATTATGAGTGCAACCGATGAACAAGGAGTATTATCCACTCACTTACATGCAGAAGGAACTTATGCGGAGGAATTATATGTAAAGGATCCCGGTAGTAGCCGACCAAGAGAAGAAAGACAGCCTGAGCAAATATTGGATACTTCAGGTTATAAAGTTTATATGAACGGAAACATGGTTTTCAAGCATGCTGTGGTACGTTTTCAAGAAGTTATAAATGAAGCATTGGAGGCTAATAACTTGAAACCTTCTGATATTGATATGTTAGTCCCACATCAAGCTAATCTTCGAATTTCTAAGTTTATACAATCTAAAATGGGATTATCAGATGATAAAGTTTTCAATAATATCCAAAAATATGGAAACACAACCGCAGCTTCTATTCCAATCGCATTAAGTGAAGCTTGGCATGAAGGAAAAATAAAAGAAGGTGATTTAGTGTGTTTGGCTGCTTTCGGTAGTGGGTTCACCTGGGGTTCCGCTTTAATTAGATGGTAATTAGCGTACTAG
>QNXU01000351.1 GCA_003973485.1 Bacteroidota bacterium
TTTTCGGTAGGCGTGAGATGAACATGATATCCATCCAATTCTTCTATAGCTATCATATCATCTACTTCATATAGATCATCTTTGTGAACTTCATCAAAACCCTTCAATAATTTTTCTTTGGCTCTTTTCTTGATTTCAGTAGCTAACTTGCCCACCAAAAAGGTATTGGCATGATGTTCCATGAAATCACCTTTTTTATAGGCACCTAAATTAATAAAGAAGAGTTTTTTATCCGAGTTATCACTTTTATCCTTATGCAAACTGATTTCATATCCATCCACCACATCCAATTCCATGTAAGAATCAATGTGCATTTTCTCCGGAAGCCCAAACCACTTTTCTAATAATTGGAAGTAGCAATCTTCTATGGAAGTCCCAACGGCAAATACCACATCATGCAATTCAGTATTAGATTTTTCTGCTTCCCCGCCAAGTACTACAGCAAATAATTTTAAAGTGTCCATTTTTTATTCTTTATGTAAAATCAGTAACTATTCAATCGTAATCAAGTTTAACAAAAGTAAACTAAATTAAAGATATAATTATGGCAAAAGTAACATTGGGTGGAAACCCTACCAATACAATAGCAGATTTACCTTCAAAAGGACAAAAAGCACCAGACTTTAAATTAGTAAAAACTGATATGTCTGAAGTTTCACTAAGCGACTACAAGGGTAAAAATTTGATTTTAAATATATTTCCGAGTGTGGACACAGAAGTTTGTGCAATGTCTGTAAGGGAATTCAATGAGAAAGCAGCGTCCTTAGAAAACACAGTGGTTTTATGTATTTCAAAAGATTTGCCTTTTGCACAGGCTAGGTTTTGTGGAGCCGAAGGGATTGAAAATGCAATTGCAGTATCAAATTTCAGAAATGATAGTTTTGGAAAAGATTATGGGGTGGAATTAGCAGATGGCGGATTTAAAGGCTTAAATGCAAGAGCAGTTGTAGTAGTTAATCCAGATGGAGAAGTAATCTACAATCAGTTAGTTGCTGAAATTGGGAATGAGCCTGATTACGAAAAGGCTTTGGATGCTGTTAAGTGATAATCTTAAGTTCTTAATATGAAAAAGAAAAAGGCTCGGAAGTTAAATTCCGAGCCTTTTTTATTAATGTGATTTTATATATTAATTAATCTTGAATTAATACTTCTATTTCAATATAATCATTAGTTTGGATTCCTGGTTCAACAGTAATTACTTTAAATACACCGTATAAACCATCTTTGTTGTTTGGATCAAGTTGAAATGCAACAACATCCCCAACCTCAAGATTAGTGATGGTTTCACCTTCATTTATATTATCTTCTCTATTCCAAACTGCCTCTAAGTCAGCAGATGTGCTTAAACCTAGGTATTCCTCGTTTGAGATGGTTGTAAGTTTGAATTCAGTGGCATTTTTAGTAGTCCAATCCTGTATGTCAATTCCATCCAAGTTGTATGCATTTGGAGATGCGATACTAGCTTCATCATTTACACCATAGTAATAACCAAAATCAACATCAGAAGAATTAGGTGCCGCAGCTGCATTTACTTCTGCTTCAGTAACTGTTTCTCCTAAATTAGTTGAAAACCAAGTGTTTGTACTTCCGTCACCAGCAGGTGCGTAAACAAGGATATCCGTATACGAAATTAGTGGGCTAGAGCCTTCAATCACTTCAAAGCTTGCTTCTGTATTTGTAGTTGATTGATTCTCCCTGTCAATTAAAGTAACTTCAACATCAACTATAGAACCTGCGGAATTTTCTGGTGCGGTTAAAGTAAATTCTAATGATCCAACTGAATCCTCAACATTAAAACCTAACTCTGATTCTGTTAAAGTCGTATCAATAGCCGTGGTTCCATCAACTAACACTACATATCGAACCTGTCCAATTTTACCAGGTGCTTCCCAATCATATGAAAGTTCTACCTCTTCTCCTTCAGCATATTCAGCTTCAACTTGACTTGTTAACGCAACTGTTGGAGCGCTTATTGGCGTTTCCTCTTCTGCTGGATCACAGGCAGTGAAAATAAATGCTCCTGCTAAAGCAAATAATAATCCGTTCTTCAAAAATTTCATCATAGTTTAATTCATTTAATAATTATAAAATATAAAAATAAAATAATATCCGACTTTATTTACTCGGATAATTTTAAGACCCAATTAAATAGGATAAGGTTGTCACATTCATAATTTATTTTTCATTTTACCAATTAGTTCTTGATTTTCTTTATTTTTTATTAAATTTAAATCATAATCTAATTTAACGTAAACATCTATCAATTAGTATATTAAATAGCTTTTGTTGGAGTGAAGGCTTAACCAAAAGCATTAAAAAAAAATATTTTTAGGTATTTCAATTAATTTATATAACTTTATTGATAGAATTTTAAGGAATTAATTTTAACTTGCTTAAAGTTTCTAAGTCTAATAACTTAGAATATTTAATATTTTTCAAAAGAAAACTAAATTTACCATCACTAAAAAACTGAATTATGGCAGAGAATAACCAAAGCATCTTTGACATGATAAACCAATACGGTCCGTACGTAGGTATGGCCATAATTGGGATAGCCGTCTTACTTGTTTTATTATACTACTTAAGGTTAGGAACCTTAAAGGAGTTTAAACAAAAATATGATTACATAAATAAAAATGAAATCGATGTTTTATGGCGTTCTGCTGTAATTATATTGATTGGTGCTGTTATTTGGGTTAATTCCCTTTTCGGGGAAACAGAATTTTTATGGCTAGCTGTAAAAGTCTTTGTTTCTGCTATGTTAGCACTTATTATAGGTGTAATTATTCAGAATGTTTTAAGATTTTATTTCCCTTTCTACATTGAGAAGCGTCTTAAGAAATTAAGATATACGCCAAGAATTTCTCCTAAAACTGGAAAGCCAATGAAGCTTTTGAGTGAAGAAGAAGAAGATGTTTACCTAGATGAAGGTATGCAAGCAGAGGAGGATATTTTCTCAGTTGACTATGATGTTTGGGTAGATGAGGAAACTGGTTATACTAAAATTGAAAAGTACTCTGGTCACTTACATGCATTGCAATGTTCTGAATGTAATTACCAAACGCTTAAAGTAGTTAAAGAAGAGATTATTAAATCTCCAACTCTTACTGAAGATGGTGAGTTGATGAAATATTTCAAATGTTCTTATTGTGGGCATAAAGCTAGAAAAACTTTCCATATTGCTAAGTTGAAAGAACCTAGTGAAGAAACATCAACTTCGGATAGTTCAGCATCTGCATAAGAATTGAAAATTATTAGATAGTTTAAGCCAATCAGTATTTCCTGATTGGCTTTTCTTTTTTTATAGCCTTATTAATACTGAATACAAATATTTTTGGGCTCAGTAAAAAATCTCAAAGCTTCCAAACCACCTTCTCTTCCTAATCCGCTATTTTTCATTCCGCCAAATGGAGTTCTTAGATCTCTGTTCATCCAGCAATTGATCCAAACTATTCCGGTTTCAATCTGATTTCCTATGCGGTGTGCTCTTGATAAATCGTTTGTCCAAATAGTAGAAGCTAAACCATATTCACTTTCATTAGCTAAAGCAATAGCTTCTTTTTCATCATTAAAAACATTTAAACTTACAACTGGACCAAATATTTCCTCTTGGTTGGTGCTGCACTGATTTGGTAAATTTTCAAAAACATGCGGTCTTAAAAAGTATCCATTCTTAGTCTCTTCGTCCAATTCAATATCTTCATCGCCACATAATAAATTCCCTCCTTCTTTCTTTGCTAAATCTATATAGCTTTTAACTTTTTCTAAGTGCTGAGCTGAAACTAAAGCCCCCATATTATTAGCCTGCTTTGATGGATTTCCGACTTTTAAAGCTTTAACTTTCTCAACAAATCTATTTTTAAAATCTTCATAAATAGATTCTTCGATATAAATTCGAGATGCACACAGACAGATTTCTCCTTGGTTTGTAAATGATGCTCGAACTAAACCATCAACTGTTTTCTCCAAATCGCAATCAGCAAAAACTAAAGCTGGATTTTTCCCGCCTAATTCCAATGAAACTTTTCGAAACAAAGGTGCTGAAATCTCTGCAATTTTTCTGCCTGTAGCGGTTCCACCCGTAAAGGAAATGGCTTTAATTTTTTTGTTTTGGACGATAGCATTTCCAATTTCAGGGCCAGTTCCATGTAGAATATTTAAGACTCCATTTGGCAAACCAGCTTCCATGCAGATTTTACTAAATAAATAAGCAGTATAGGGAGTGATTTCAGATGGTTTAGCTATTACACAGTTTCCAGCCGCTAAAGCTGGAGCTATTTTCCAAGTGAATAGGTATAGTGGCAAATTCCAAGGTGAAATACAGGCTACCACACCAAGGGGCTTTCTTAAAGTATAATTAATAGAATCTTTTCCTGCATGTGATTCACTGCTAAATTGAGTAAAAGCATGCGCAAAGAACTCCATGTTAGAAGCTGCTCTAGGAATATCTACAGTTTTTGCTAACTGAAGAGGTTTGCCTGTATCTGTGCTTTCTGCCACTGCCAATTCTTCCAAATTATCCTTAATAAGATTTGATATTTTCATCAAATAGTCAGCCCTTTCTTTAGCAGATAATCCACTCCATGCTGGAAATGCTTTTTCTGCTGAGGCAATTGCTAATCTTAAATCTTCTTCATCAGATAGTGGAATCTCAGCAAATTTTTCTGCTATTGCAGGATTTATATCATCTAAATAATTAGATGAATGAGGAGGTATTAATTCTCCATTGATGTAATTAGCTAATATTTCCATATTAAATACAATCTAATCGACCTCCGTCAATAGGTAAATTCACTCCATTTATATAAGATGCTTTTTCTGATGCTAAAAATAATACAGCATCTGCTATTTCCTGAGGTTCTGCAAATCGACCTGCAGGGATTTTTGATTGCATATCTTTGCTAACTTCATCTAAGCTCTTGCCGCTTGCCTTACTTTTACTTTGTATCAAGCCTTCTAATCTTCCTGTCATTGTTGCACCAGGTAAAATATTATTTACTGTAATGCCAAAAGGACCTAATTCATTCGAAATGGTTTTGGACCAACTAGCAACTGCCCCTCTGACCGTATTGGAAATCCCCAAATTAGGAATAGGCTGACGAACAGATGTAGAAATGATATTAATTATTCTCCCATATTCTTCTTTTTTCATTTTGGGAATTACTGCTTGTGCTAAATATTGATTGCAAATCAAATGCTGTTGAAAAGCTATCATATAATCTTTGCCCAATGCTTCATGTGCCTGCCCTGGGCTCGGTCCCCCAGTATTATTAATTAAAATATCCACCTGATGTTTAGCGCAATATTCTAGTGCAATTTCTCTTAATGATTCAGGGTGACAATAATCAGCCACTAAAATATGATGTTCTTGTTTATTGTTTGCCAATTCATTAAGCGTGGCTTCTAATTTGGTTTTATCCCTTGCGATAAGGGTTACATTTGCTCCCTCTTTTGCAAAAGCATGAGCAATAGCTTTACCTATTCCTGCCGTACTTCCGCCAATCATTATTCTTTTTCCCGATAAATTTAAATCCATTTTAATTATTTTTATAGATGAAAATAGTCATCTGTTAATATTATATTTCTGATTTTAAACTCCGTCTTAATTTCACTAAATTTAGAGGATTAACAAAATCAATTAACAGATAAGACTGTTTTAAGCTTTATAAAACTGGGAAACGATGGCAATTAAAAAACCTTTTAACTTAACAAAGTGGGTGGAGGAAAACAGAGATTTGTTAAAACCACCAGTAGGGAATAAAAATTTATATAAAGAAGCAGGTGACTACATCGTGATGATAGTGGCGGGACCAAATGCCCGGAAAGATTATCATTACAATGAAACCGAAGAGCTTTTTTATCAATTAGAAGGAAATATTTCCGTGAAAGTTCAGGAAGATGGCGAAGCAGTTACCATGAATTTAGGGCCAGGCGATATGTTTTTATGTCCAGCTAATACGCCTCATAGCCCAATTCGAGAAGAGGGCTCCATTGGCTTGGTAGTAGAAAGAGTTCGGAAAGGGACGGATATGAAAGACGGTCTGTTGTGGTTTTGCGATAAATGTAATCATAAATTGCATGAGACTTACTTTCCTTTAGTGGACATTGAGAAAGATTTCTTACCTCGCTTTAAAGAATTTTATGCTTCTGAGGAATTGCGCACTTGCGATAATTGCGGACATGTAATGGAAACCGATCCAAGATTTGTATAATGGAAAAAGTAGCCGATATAGCATCAAAAAGACCCTTAAAAGTCGATATTCACACGCATATTTTACCTAAAAATTGGCCTGATTTACGTGAGCGATATGGATATGGCGGTTTTATCCGTTTAGAACACCACAAGCCATGCTGTGCCCGCATGATGATGGACGATAAGTTTTTCAGGGAAGTAGAAGATAATTGCTGGGATCCTAAAACGCGTATACACGAATGCGATTATCATAATGTGGATGTTCAAGTTCTTTCAACAGTTCCCGTTATGTTCAGTTATTGGGCCAAACCAGAGGATACCCATGATTTATCAAAGATGCTGAATGATCATATTGCTGGGATAGTAGAAAAATACCCTGATAGATTTATTGGCTTAGGAACTCTTCCAATGCAAGCCCCTGATTTGGCCATTAAAGAATTAGAGCGTTGTGTTAACGAATTAGGCTTAGCAGGTGTGCAAATTGGTAGCCATATTAATGATTGGAATCTAGAAGCTCCAGAAGTTTTCGCAGTTTTTGAAGCAGCTCAAGATTTAGGCGCTTCTATTTTTGTACACCCTTGGGATATGATGGGAAAAGACCAAATGCCAAAATATTGGTTACCGTGGTTAGTGGGCATGCCTGCAGAAACCTCAAGAGCAATATGTTCTATGATTTTTGGAGGAGTTTTTGAGAGGTTACCTGATTTAAAAGTGGCTTTTGCGCATGGAGGAGGTTCTTTTCCTGCTACTATCGGTAGAATAGGGCATGGTTTTGATGTTCGACCAGATTTATGCGCCATTGATAATCCGCATCACCCCAGTAAATATCTAAAGAAGTTTTATGTGGATTCTTTAGTACACGATCCTTCCACTTTGGAATATTTGATTAAAATTATGGGTGAAGATTTCATTGCTTTGGGAACAGATTATCCATTTCCTTTGGGTGAATTGGAGCCTGGAAAGATTATAGAGACAAGTGATTTCTCAGATGACTTAAAGTCAAAACTTCTCGGACAAAATGCTTTGAAATGGTTGGGCTTACACCAAGAAGAATATGCAGGGCATTGAGCAAGAATTTTTCATTGATACTAAAATTGGAAAGCTGTTAATTGGTGTTTTCCAGAATAAAATAGCTCGAATTTCCTTTAATCAACCTAATAATAGCCTTAAAGGAATTAAACCAAAAGTGGTGATTAATTTGGAAAATCAACTTTTAGAATATTTCAATGGACATAGAAAAGCATTTCAAATTGATTATTCTTTAAACGGAACGGATTTTCAAAAAGAGGTTTGGCAAAAATTACTTGAAATCCCTTACGGAAAAACCATTAGCTATGGTAAATTAGCAGCTCAATTAGGAGATGTTAAGAAAATAAGAGCTGTTGCCAATGCCGTAGGTAAAAACCCAATTCCGATCGTGATTCCATGCCACAGAGTAGTGGGGATGCATGGGAATTTAACAGGTTATATTGGCGGATTGGCAAACAAGAAGTTCTTAATAGAATTGGAATCAAACAGACAGTTGGGATTATTTTAGAGGATGTTTATTAGGTGCAAAATTCAAACTTACATCCTACATTTATTATTAGACATTATTTTATAGAATGGCAGAGAATTATCAGAATACACTTGAGTATGCAAAGAAAATGGATCAAGAGGATCCTTTAAAAAAATATAGAAATGAATTCCATATCCCTGTTATAGATGGGCAGCAAGTGATTTATTATACTGGGAATTCTTTGGGATTACAGCCCAAAAGAACTCGGGCTTTTATTGAAAAAGAAATGAAAGACTGGGAGCTTTTTGGAGTAGAAGGTCATTTCAATAAGAAAAAGGAAAACATCTGGTATAAGTATCATGAATATGGAAAAGAAGCCATAGCTGATATTGTAGGTGCCAAACCAATTGAGGTGGTGCCCATGAATAATTTGACTGTTAATCTTCATTTATTATTAGTTTCTTTTTATAGACCAACCTCAGAAAAATTTAAAATAATTGTGGAAAAGGGCGCTTTTCCTTCTGATCAGTATGTTTTTGAATCTCAATTGAATTTTCATGCAAATCACGGAGGTCAAAAGTTATTTGATCCTGAGGAGGCTTTAGTAGAAATTGCCCCAAGAGAAGGCGAAGATACTTTAAGAACGGAAGATATTGTAGCCACTATAGAAGAACATCAAAACGAACTGTGTTTGGTGATGATGGGTGGTTTGCAGTATTATACGGGTCAATTTTTTGATTTAGAAACCATTACTAAAACCGCACATAAAGTGGGGGCTTATGCTGGTTTTGACTTGGCACATGCTGCAGGAAATCTTGAATTGAAATTACATGATTGGGATGTTGATTTTGCCTCTTGGTGTACTTATAAATACCTGAATTCAGGCCCAGGGAATGTTTCAGGTGTTTATATACACGAGCGATTTGCGAATGATAAAAGCTTACCTCGCTTTGCAGGTTGGTGGGGTCATAGTGAAGAGGCACGTTTTAAAATGGAAAAAGGATTCATTCCAATGGAAGGTGCGGATGGTTGGCAATTGAGCAACACGAATGTCTTAGGTCATGCTGCACATTATGCCTCTTTGGAAATATTCAAAGAAGTAGGTATGAAAGCCCTAAGGAAGAAGAGTGTTTTATTAACGGGCTTTCTTGAATTTTTAATTAATGAATTCAATAAGAAAGAAAAGATATTTGAAATCTTGACGCCAAAAGAACCAGAAAATAGAGGTTGTCAATTATCCTTATATTTATTAAAATATGGAAAACCTTTATTTGATGAATTGATGAAAAGAGGTGTACTGGGAGATTGGAGAGAGCCAGATGTCATCCGTTTAGCTCCAGTTCCATTGTACAATACTTTTGAAGAGCAATTCCAATTCATAGAAAAGCTAAGGGAAGCCGTAGAAGCCGTAAAATAAACTGATTTTGAAGAAAGAGATTAAACATATCGGAGTTTTGGGTGCAGGTTTAGTGGGTGCACTCTTAAGTATTTATTTAAGAAAAAGAGGCTATAAAGTTAGCCTTTATGAAAAACGTGACGATATGCGAAAGTCTTCTTCTGACTCTGGGCGCTCTATAAATTTGGCTTTAAGTCGAAGAGGAATTAAGGCTTTGGAAGATGTTGGTGTAATTGAGGAAGTAGAAAAAATTATGCTCCCTATGGAAGGTAGGATGATGCATAGCCAAGATGGTGAGCTTACTTTTCAGCCTTATGGAAAAGAAGGACAACACATTAATTCAATATCAAGAGGAAACCTTAATAAAATACTCTTGGATAAAGCGGAAGCAGAAGGAGTGGAGATATTTTTCGAACACACCTGCAAGTCAGTAGACTTAGCAGGAACTAGTGTGACTTTTGAAGCCCAAAACACCGAAAAAACCACGCAATTTGATTTACTTTTTGGTTCAGATGGAGCCTTCTCTAGAGTACGTCAAGCAATGGAAAAAACGGACCGCTTCAATTATGAGCAATATTATATCCCACATGGCTACAAAGAACTTTCAATTCCCCCAACTGAGGATGGAGATTTTGCAATAGCTCCTAATGATCTTTCTCCAGTTTTTTTACTGAATCATTATCCAAATCACCTCTTTCTGTTAATTTCTTTACGTAAACCTCTCTAGGATTAGGGTGCTTGGCAATTTTGTTGTAAAGCTTAGGTTGCGTGAATTTTGGTTCATCACTTTCATTATGCCCATGTCTTCTGTAGCATAATAAATCTATGAAAATATCTTTATGAAATTTATTTCGATATTCAACTGCTAAGTTTGCAGCAAAATTGACAGCTTCGGCATCATCTCCATTAACATGTAGAACTGGAGCATCAATCATTTTAGCTATGTCCGTGCAGTAAATTGATGAACGCGCATCATCATAATCTGTAGTGAATCCGACCTGATTGTTGATAACCAAATGCACTGTTCCGCCAGTTGAATAGCCTTCTAATAAAGACATTTGAGTGGTTTCATATACAATTCCTTGTCCTGCAACAGCAGCATCACCATGGATTAAGATCGGTAATGCGGCATTCACGTCTTCACCATATTCATCGTCAATTTGAGCTCTGGTATAGCCTAAAACTACTGAATTCACAGCTTCTAAATGAGAAGGATTTGGCGTTAATTTCACATAAGATTTTTTTCCATTTGAGGTTTCTAGGTAGCTAGAGTAACCCATGTGATATTTCACATCACCATCACCCATGGTTAAATCAGGATCAGTACTGCCTTCGAATTCAGAGAAAATCTGCTCATAAGTTTTATTCATGATGTTGGCCAATACATTTAGCCTACCACGATGCGCCATTCCTATAACCACTTCCTTAGTGCCTAACTCTGAAGAACGATTAATCACTTTATCTAAGAATGGAATAGTGTTTTCCCCACCTTCTAGTGAGAATCTTTTTTGCCCTAAAAATTTTGTGTGTAGGAAATTTTCAAATACTACCGCTTCATTTAATTTGGAAAGTACTCTTTTCTTTTCCTCTAGCTTCGGCTGATAATCACCTTTTGAGCTCTCTGCTTTATCGATAAACCAATCCACAATTTTAGGGTCACGGATATGCATGTATTCAAATCCTATAGAGCCAATATAGGTTTTATCTAAAGCCTCAATGATGTTTTTTAGGCTGGTTTTCCCAAGTCCAATTTCTTGACCAATCGAAAATTCTTCTTTTAAATCTTCTTGTTTTAAGCCAAACTCTTCTAAGCTAATTCTGGCGTCATGCGGTCTTCTTTCTCTAACAGGGTTGGTTTTAGATTTCAAATGACCACGCATTCTATAAGCTTGGATCAGATTCCTTACTTGAGTTTCTTTTGAAGATACTCTAGTTTCTTGAGCTTTTCCATTTCCTCCAAAATCCTTCTGAGAAAACTCAAAACCTTCAAAGAATTTCTGCCAAGATTCATCAACAGATTGTGGATCGTTTTTATAGGATTGGTAAAGTTCCTCTATGTAATTGCCATGGGCATTGGCGATATATGTGTATTTATCCATTATGGAATTGTTTTATTTATCGATAAGCAAATATAAACACTTCTAAAACACTATTAAAATTGCCTATGCGATTAAGCAAATTTTATAGATTATCAAGTATTTAGCAATAAAGAACGGTTCGCTGGTTATTTTGTTCTTATTTTAATTTAATACATATAACTTACGGAAGGAGTTGTCTTTATGATTAAATTTTAAACTTTAGTTTTACAGTTATTTTGGGTTTTGTTGAATAATAATTAAATAAGAATAATTTTTTTATCTGCAGAGTGGGTTCATAATTATTTAGATAACTTAGGAAAAACTTTTTAATTTGTGGGAATCTTATTGTTCTCTCATATAAATCAAGATGAAAAGTAAAAAGTTGGGGAAATATAGTGCTTTTACTCTGATATTTTTATCAAATATTTTATACTCAGCTTTGAGTCAAGACAATGTTGCGCTTGATAGATTAATGGCTGTAGATTGGTCGACCAAAACATCAAACAATATTTCTAATAATATAATTGATATTTTACAATCTGAATCAGGATATATTTGGATGGCCACTTATAATGGAATTCAGAAATTTGATGGTTATAAAAATACTGTTTATAGTACCTCACAATTACCATTTCTAAGGAGTAGTGGGTTTAGGTCCGTTTATCAAAGTCCATTTGACAATGCATTATATTTTTCATCGCAAAGTAGCGGTATCATAAAATATGATGTAAGTGATGGTTTTGAGCAACTAAAAGTAACTAAGGGTAAACTCCCTACTTCCATACAAAATGTTCTTATCGATCACTCTGGTCGCATGTGGATTGGTTCCAGTAATGATGGTTTATATATAATGCAAGGTGATAGTGCTTATCAATTTGAACATCCCATTATTAAAACCTCCACCGTATTAAGTTTATGTGAAACAAAGAATGGCCACATCATGATAGGCACCGAAGGGAATGGAGCTTATGAAATTAGTGATAATCAAACTATAAATGAATATTTTCGCGAAAACGGACTCTTAAGTAGTGGTGTAAATGTGATTAAAGCTGTAGGGGATTCTATTTTTTTCGGGACAAGAAATGGGCTCAACTTACTTTATAAAAATGAATTCAAATCTGTTGATTTTTTGAATGGCCAATCCGTTAATAATGTGACTGCTAAAAATGGGGTTTTATGGTTGGGCTTGGACAATGGATTAGCAAGAATAAACCTTAAAACACAAAAATCGGAGTTAATCTCATCTTTTGGGGATATAGATGTTTCAAGAACGAATAATGTAATCATTGATCGAGAAGGAAGTATTTGGTTAGCTACTGGAAGAAATGGCCTTATTCAACTTAGAGAGACCGGTGTTATTAATTATAATCGATTTGATGGATTAGAAAGTGAAAGCATTAATGTAATTAGAGCTAAAGCCACAGATCAGGGATATTTTATTGGAAGCGATAATGGAAGTATTTATAGCTTGCGAGATGGTGAAATAAACGAATTTGAGATTCAATCAGATATAAAGCCCACAGCTATAAGAGATGTGTATCAACAGAAAAATGGAATTATATGGATTGCCAGTTACAAAGGCTTATTAAAGAAGAATGGTAATCAGGAAGAACTTTTCGGTTTGGAAGATGGGCTCCCGTCTTTGGATATTAGAAGGATATTGGAGGATAGCAAAGGAAATCTTTGGTTAGCTAGCAGGTCAGGGGGATTAATTAAATGGCGAGATGAAAAAGTCCTGGAGGTATTTGATAGGGAGAACCAGTTAAAATCTGATTTCATCTTATGCGTAGAAGAAGATGGAGAAGGTAATTTATATGTTGGTACCAATAGTGGAGGAGTGAGCATTTTAAATTCGAAGGGCGAAATCCGAAATATTTCCATTACTGCTAATGATGAAGGAATTATTGTATTCAATATTCAAGTGAATAAGCCAAATCATTTCTGGGCAGTAACCACTGCTGGTATTTATTTAATTAAAGACAAAGAGGTTGTTAAATTGAATTTTGAGAAATCCTTTGATGCAATTAGCATGTTTGATTGGTTAGAGGACGATAATGGAAATATTTGGATCACATCCAATCAAGGTGTAATCAATATTGCCAGAGAAGAGTTAGAAAAGTTTGAGCAAAATCCAGATTATCAAGTAAAAACACGACTTATTACTAAAGCGGATGGTATGCAAAATGAGAAGTGTACAGGTGCTGTTCAATCATTAAAGTCGTCAGATGGAAGGCTCTTTATCCCCACTGTTGGAGGAGTAAGTGTTATAACTCCAGATAAAATGGAGGAAAATAAGATCTTGCCTAATATTTTCATCGAGAGTCTAGAAACGCAGGATAGTACTTATAAACAAACCGCTAATATCATCTTAAGCACTAAAAGTAATCGGTATATATTCAATTTCACTGCTCTCAGCTACTTATCACCTGATGCAATTCAATTTAAATATAAATTAGAAGGCCAGGAAAAAAACTTTACCACAATTTCAGGAAATAGGAGTGCGGAATATACAAATCTGGCGCCAGGTGAGTATCAATTTTTAGTTTATGCTACCAATAATCAAGGGGATTGGACTACACCAATAGCCATTTGCCATTTCGTTATTAAGCCTGCATTTTACGAAACCATTTGGTTTTACCTGCTTTTTGGGGCGATAATCATTCTTCTAATTTATCTCATTTATAAATGGCGAGTAAATGCAATTGAAAAGATGAATACAAAATTAATGAAGGTGAATAGCGAGCTTGATGGCTTTGTTTATAGTGCGTCTCATGATTTAAGATCTCCTCTAGCTTCTCTTTTAGGTTTAATAAATCTAGGCAGAAGTGATACTCAAAATATTGAGCTTTATCTGGATAAAATGGAGAAGAGTGTGAAAAGATTAGATGACTTTATTGCTGAGATTATTGATTTCTCAAGTAATGAAAGAAAAGAAGTAGTGTGTGATCAATTAGAATTTGAGCCTATTGTTGATAATATAATTGAGGAATTATCATTCTTAGATAGTAATGAACGAGTAAGGAAAAATATAAATATTCAGCAATCCGGTATTTTTCAAACTGATAAGCGAAGAATGGCTATCATATTTAGAAATCTCATATCTAATGCCTTAAAATATTACGATGATTCGAAAGAAAATCCTTTTTTGAAAATAGAGATTAGGAGTAACTCCAAGAGTGCACACATTATTATTGAAGATAATGGTATAGGGATTTCAAAAAATGAGCAGGAAGAGGTTTTTAAAATGTTTTATCGTGCTACTGAAAGAAGTACTGGCTCTGGCTTAGGCCTCTATATCGTTTTGGAAACAGTTGAAAAGTTAGGAGGAGTTATTACTATGAGTTCTGAAAGGTATAAGGGGACAAAATTTGATATCATCATACCTTTTTTAAATTTGTAAAGTGAGGAATAAATAGTAGTTTCTTTATTCCTTTTGCTCTCTATTCAATAATTAATTGAACATATTTATTATTAAAAACTTTTTCATTACCTTTGCGAACTAATTAAGAGAGGGACGTGATCCCTCATGATTGCTAAAACTAAAATAAGAAATGGCAGTAAAAATCA
>QNXU01000349.1 GCA_003973485.1 Bacteroidota bacterium
AGATTTTCAACTTGATGTAAATGCTATATTAAAAGCAGCCAATGAACAAAGTAAGATGTTGTTTATTTGCTCCCCTAACAACCCCACAGGAAATAGCTTAAGAAAGGATGACATTCAGAAATTACTTGAAAATTTCAGAGGAATAGTGATTATAGATGAAGCATATATAGACTTCTCAGCTCAAAAATCATGGATTCATCAACTCAGTAATTATTCTAATTTAGTGGTTTTGCAAACCCTAAGTAAGGCATGGGGTTTGGCTTCAGCTCGATTGGGAATGGCATTTGCAAATTCAGAATTAATTAAGCTTCTTAATAAGGTAAAACCTCCTTATAACATTAGTGGACCAAGCCAAAAACTTGTTTCAAAATCGCTCAAAAATAAAAATGCTTTTGACAATCAAGTAAAAGTTATTTTAGCCGAAAGAGACAAGCTGAATCTAAAACTTCAAGATATTCCTGGAGTCAAAAAAGTTTATTCAACAGATGCAAACTTCATTTTAGTGAAAATTGATGAAGCAAAAAATATCTATAAAAAGCTAATTACTAAAGGGGTAGTGGTTCGAGATAGATCCAATGTAAAACTTTGTGATGACTGCTTGAGAATCACTGTTGGGACTAAATTAGAAAATAAAAATTTGATTTCAGCACTTATGGAAATATCAAGTTAAAATAGCTTGCAAACTTATTGAGTTAAGATAATTTTCAATTTTAAAAGCGCTGCAATGCTGATACTATCGGTTATTTCACCATTCATTACCATTTGAAAAGCTTCTTCTAAAGTAAGCTTTTTTATTTTGAGGTCTTCTGTTTCTTCAAATTGAGTTTCTCCTTGAGTTAAATTTTTGGCTAAAAAAACCACTCCTCTTTCATCAGAAACAGAATTGCTTGTATGAATTCGCAATAATTCCTGCCAATTTTCTGCTATCAACCCTGTTTCTTCCTTCAATTCTCTTTTTGCGGCATCAAGCTCCTGCTCACCTATTGGACATCCTCCTTCTGGGATTTCCCAACTATATTCATTCAATGGGTAACGATACTGCCCTACAAGCCAAGTATTGCCATCTTCGTCAAGAGGCACTATGCCTACTGCCACATTTTTAAAATGTACTTTCCCGTATATTCCTTCTCCTCCATTAGGATTTAAAACATTATGTTCTTCTACTGTAATCCATGGATTTTCGTATTGGAGAGTAGAATTTATAAATTTCCAAGGGTTTTTAGCCATTAATCACATATTTACATTAAAATAGGTCAATACTTAAAATCAGATATTAGGATTTAAAGTAAATTAATCTGTAAAATTATCAAATTTAACTTAGCTAAAACCCTATTTGTATAAAACAAAAAATTAGTCTAGGTATTATTAAAATAAATTTACTTCTTAAAGAAAATTCATCAAGATATTTGTTCTATTTAGTAGTTTGAAATATTTATTTTTACATATCAGCAATTCTAAATTCTTTTTCTTGTTATCGTTTATGATCATGATATCTCCTGATATATTGTGTCAAATCGAAAAGGATCATAAAGAAAAAACTATTAAAGAATTACTAATAAAGGCTGAGGAAAATTGGCATAAAGATATTCCTCAAGCCAAATCAGCTGCAATAAAGGCATTTAACTTATTAAATAAAGACATTAAAGCGGAAGTAAGAGCGGAAGCATATGCTCAAAAAGGTATCAGTTTCTATACCGAATTAAACTACGATAGTGCTATCTATTATTATGAAAAAGCTACTGAAATAGCCGTCAATAATAAATTAAAGGTTTACAGATATTTAGCTATTACTACCTCCGCAATGGAAAAGACAGGTAGATTTATGGATGCCATAAATTTAATTGATGAAAAAATAAATCAGTTTAATCGCAAACCTGAGGAACTACTAAATTTATTACTTTTAAAATTATCTGCATCCATTTCAATCGGTCTTACCGAAAATTCGGATTCCATTTTGAAAGAAACTGATAGTATCCTTCAAAAAAACCCTTCAGAAAAAATTGAAAAAAGCCTAGCCAAATTAAAAGGGCGATATTACTATATGACGGCTCAATATGAAGAGTCTGATTCAATTTACACTCAGCTGTTAACTACCTACCAGGGTGAAAATAATAAAATGGATATAGCAGAAACCTATTTATTATTAGCACAAAATGCCATGGAAGTAAGCCGATTTGATAAAAGCTCAGACTTTCTAATAAAGTCTCAAGCCATCTATGATAGCTTAGCTTACGAATATGGTCAGGCGAATATCAATTTATACACGGGCACTTTGCTTTCATGGATGGGAAAATATCAGGATGCAAGTGAGTACATTTACAAATCATTAGAAGTATTTAAAGAAAATAATAATAGAAATGAAGAAATGAAAGCCTATTACGAATTAGGTTGGATTTTCTATTCTATGAAAATGGTGGAAAGGTCTAAAAGATATTTAAGTCAAGCATTAGACATTGCTCAAAAAATATCAAACATTAACTATATAGGTAATATTCATAATGTATATGGGCAGTTATATACCTATCTGAACAAATACGATTCAGCACTTACACACTTAGATTCCGCCATATACTATCACGAGATAACTAAAAATATTAGATCTATTTCATCTGCAAAATTTAATAAAGCCATAGTACTTGAAAAAACAGGGAAAAAAGGTCAAGCCCTTGAATTGTATCATTATAGCTACGAAGTAGATAAATCACTTCAAAATATTGTTGGTTTGATTGAAGGAGAATGGATTTTGGGACAATATTTCTACCACAACAATAATTTTGATTCAGCAAAATATTATTATGAATTAGGTGAAAAAAATGCTTTAAAAATAGATGAGAAGTATTTTTTGCATAAAATTTATAGAGGGCAAGCAGAATTAAATTCCGATTTGAATAATTACAAAAAGTCAAATCAATTTCTAGAGAAATCGCTCGACATTCAAGAAGAATTATTCAATGAAAATAAAACACTAGAGCTCGCTACATTAGAAACTGCTTATGACCTAAAAAACAAAGAAAAAGAATTAGCCCTCTTGAATCTTCAAAAGAAAAATAATGAACAGACTATTGCCCTGAATCAGAAAACAATTGAATCCCAAAGAAATACTCTGATTGTCTTAGCCATCGGTATAGTAGTACTTTTAATTTTAAGTTATGTGATTTTCAGATATCTAAAAATCCGTACAAAAACCAATCATCAATTAAGAAAGCTTTATAATGAAATTCAAGAGAAACAGGAGGAAATCATAGCACAATCAGAAGAATTGAAAGAAGCGAATGACCATGTTAATGAGTTAAATGAATTCCTTGAAAAAAGAGTTAGGGACAGAACAATAGCTTTGGAAAATGCGCTAAGTGAATTAGATCATTTCTTCTATAGAGCTTCCCATGATTTTAGAGGCCCACTTACCACACTCATGGGTTTAGTTGGGGTTTCTAAAGGCTATGAATTACCAACTGAGGCGTCAAATCTATTTAATAAAGTAAATATTACGGTTAGGAAATTAGACGGGATGGTTAAAAAACTTCAAGCTGTGAGTTTTTTGGGTGATTTTGATAATTTAAAATCGCCTCAATATATCGAAATCGATTCTGAAATTAAAAGGATAACCCATGATGTGATTGAAAGTAAGTCTTTTGAAGAAAAGGAATTAAACTATGAAATCAATATCAACACTTCAATTAAGCGCATAATTTTCTATCCAGTAATATTTGAAATTTGTTTGAGCAATCTAATCGAAAATAGTCTAGTATTTAATAACTCAGAAAAGGTAATAATCCATATAAAAGCAGTTAAAGAAAATAACATCCTGAAATTAAGTGTTCAAGATAATGGAATAGGAATATCAAAAGAAGTACAACATGACGTATTTAATATGTTCAAAAGAACATCTCAATCTTCTAAAGGAAATGGATTAGGACTTTACATAGTTAAAAAAGCAACTGAAAAACTATCGGGAGAAATAAAGTTTGAAAGCAACACTAGAACTGGTAGTATTTTTACAATCTCCTTTCCACTTTCCAATCTTGAAAAACCAAATAAGAAAGACATACCTAAATCATTAATTACGAATTAAAAAAATAGTGTAATTTGACTTTTAAATAGCACTCTTCAATTATATTATTTTCAGTTTCAATTTCACTCATTTAATGTAAAAAAAATAAATAAGCCTTAAGATTATTAATACAATAATTAATCAGTATTTTTAGAATTGATTTAATCAGAAATCTTACAAAATGATAGAGTTAGCAAGCATTTTAGTATTAGGCGTTTTTGCTCAATGGTTAGCATGGAAAATAAAACAACCTGCAATTCTTCCACTTATTTTAATTGGGCTTTTAGTGGGACCAATTTCTACTTTCTTCACACCAGAAGGCAGTAAACTAATTGATGGAGATCAGATATTTTCAGGCGATTTATTATTTTCTTTTGTGTCTCTTTCGGTTGGCGTTATTCTATTTGAAGGCGGTCTAACTCTAAATTTAAAAGAAGTAAGAACAGTAGCTAGCACCGTTAGGAACCTACTTATTGTGGGCGTAATCATAACGTTCATTGGAGGAACTATAGCTGCAGTTGCTATACTTGATTTAAGTTTATCAATGGCACTATTGTTTGGTGGGCTCATTATTGTTTCAGGACCAACTGTTGTCCTTCCAATATTAAGGAATGTACGGCCTAATGCAAAAGTGAATACCATCCTAAAATGGGAAGGAATTTTAATTGATCCATTAGGGGCATTAATAGCTGTTTTAGTGTATGAGTTTATTAAAAGTTCATCTAATGGGGAATATTATACAGTTGAAGCATTAAAAGACTTCTTTACAACCATTTCAGTTGGATTCTTCATTGGTGGCTTCGGGGCTGTTTTAATCTGGTATATTATTAGTAAAAATAAGATTCCAGATTATTTAAGAAACGTAATTACTTTAGGTACGGTAATTCTGGTATTTTCAGTTTCTGATTTATTACAAAAAGAAGCTGGTCTATTAGCTACCACCATTATGGGAATTGTCTTAGCCAATATGAAGCTAGATGATTTTAAAAAAATTCTTTCATTCAAAGAAGACATTAGCCTTATATTAGTTACTCTTCTATTTATCTTACTTTCAAGTAGGATTGACATTTCCCAAATTGAACAATTAGGGACTAGAAGTCTATTATTATTTGCAGTAGTAATTTTCATTCTCAGACCACTGGGAGTTTGGTTGAGTTCAATAGGATCCACACTTCGCTGGCAAGAAAAAATATTTATTTCATGGATTGGTCCAAGAGGTATTGTTGCAGCAGCTGTTGCTTCCCTATTCTCTTTAGATTTACTAAGTTCAGACACAACCAGTGCTGCCCTTAAATCAGAAGCTGAATTATTATTACCACTAGTTTTCTTGGTAATAGTAGGAACCGTAGTAATACAAGGGACGAGTGCCAAATATGTTGGAAAATGGCTAGGTGTATTAAGAAAGGAACCACAAGGAGTGTTATTTGTTGGTGCAAATGAAATTGCTAAAAAACTAGCTCTATTTCTTAAAAAGGAAGGCTTTTATGTTCTTTTAGCAGATACTGCCAAACACAATGTGAACGAAGCCAGAAAGCTTAATTTGCAGGTTTATGAAGGAAATATTCTTTCCGAGGAAATATTTGAAGAGGTAGATTTATCACAAATTGGTAAAATGATGGCGGTCACCAGTAACTCAGGAATAAATTCCCTTGCTTTAAGTTGGTTTGATAATGAATTAGGCATGGAAAACACCTACAGAATCGTAAGCAAGGAAGAGGCTGAAAATGAGAATTTACCATTACCTAAAAATGTGTTATTTAAATCCAGACTTGACTATCTAAGTCTGAATCATTTACTAAGACAAAATAGTGAAATATCAGAAGTGAAATTCTATGGTGAATCTGAATACGAAGAATTTCTAGAAGAAAAAGGTAAAACGATAATCCCATTATTTATCATTACATCCGAAAAGAAATTACAAATTATTTCAGGTTATCCAGAAGAAGTAGGGAAAGATGATAGATTGATTTTCTTAAAAAATAAAAATTATAACATGAGCAGTAATGAAAACGAATAATTTAACACAATACTATCAGCATTGTAAATAATTTGGGGGATATACTATCAATTGAAATGATATTCTCCCCTCCTGAACATTTTTATAACTATACCATAGCGTTACATTTCGTGTCCTGTTGTATCTTGAATTGTTAAACCTAAAAACCATCTATCAACTAGTTATAAGTAAAGCAATTAGTTATGTTTTGAGAAAACCCTTATATAAATTCAAGCCTCTCATAAAATTATTTTAAAAAACTTATGTTTTTCTTTCAAAACTAACGCATTAGTTTTATATTAGAGCTTTTAACAAAACAATAGGGAAAAATTATGTTAGTATTAACAAGAGCAGAGGAACAAATTATGCATAAGCTATGGAGCTTGGAGAAAGCTTATGTAAAAGAAGTTTTAGAAACTTTACCTGAGCCCAAGCCAGCTTACAATACTGTAAGTACCATTATTAGAATTTTGGAGAGAAAGGGAGTAGTTGGACATGAAAAAACTGGAAAAAGCTATTTGTATTATCCAATCTTAAAAAAGGATGAATACAAAAAGCAGAGTCTTAAAAAACTTATCCATGGCTATTTTGAAGGTTCATTTGCTAATATGGCTTCATTTTTTGCAAAAGAGGAAAATCTCAGCACTGCAGAATTAGACGAAGTTATGAAGCATTTGAAGGATCAAAAATAGTTTGAAATGGAAACCTTAATTTACATTTTAAAAGCCCATTTGTTATTTTTGATTCTGGGAGGTATTTATCATTTCATTTTAAGAAATGAAAAGAGCTTCTCCTTTAATCGCTTTTATCTTCTAACAATTTATGGGGTGAGTATTGTTGCCCCATTGTTAGATTTTAAACTTTTTACCAAAATCAGATTCATTGAACCATCGTTGTTTAATAATACCACTTTCAACCCTGATATTGGCAGTTCTACTGAAGCTGTAACTAGTAATTTACTTACATTAGAAGCATTATTGCCATGGATTTATGGCGCTCTAGTTACTTTATCTATTATAGTTTTCTTGATTAAATTTGCAAAGAGTTATATCCAATTCAAATTACTTTATCGTTTTGCAAGGTTTGATTTTAAGCAAAAAATATATTGGGTTGAAGATGACATCCCCCCTTTCACATTTTTAAACAAAACTTTAATTCCTAATAGATTAAAGCATGATATAAATAAAAATATTATCATCAAACATGAAGAAGCACACAGAAAAACATTGCATTTTTTTGATATAATTTGGGTAGAAATCCTATCCTCCATTTTAATTTTCAATCCTCTTAATAAGAAAATTAAAAAATATATAATTGAAAATCATGAATATTTAGCGGATGAATATGCATGTAAGGTAACTCAAAAGTCTAATTACGTTCAGTTATTAGTCAAGCAAACACTCAATCAGAAACAACTTCAATTTGTAAGTTACTTTGCTAAACCAACCATTTTAAACAGATTGGACATGTTGAAAAGCAACAAAAACTCAACATCAAAACCTATTTTAGTGGGTTTTAGTCTGCTTTTAATCGCTACAATTTTTGCCTGTGATTTAACTCAAACTGAAGAGGTGAGACTAAAACAAGAAAGTAACTCAATAGCTAATATTGAAGAATTAGATAATAATAATAATAATAATATTGATGATGAAAGAATTTTCACTGTTGTTGAGGAACAAGCAAATCCAAAAGGTGGGATTGAAGCATTTTACGATGCCATAAAGCAAGACCTAAATGGCAAATATCCACAAGAAGCTATTGAAAAAAGGATTGAAGGTATTGTTTATATCCAATTTGTTATACAAAAAGATGGCAGTTTAAGTAACATTCAAGCTGTAAAGGGTATTGGTGGTGGCTGTGATGAATTAGCTATTCAAGCGCTCAAAAACTATGGTGACTGGATTCCTGGAAAACAAAACGGAAAAAAAGTTAACTCCCGAAGAGTAGTCCCAATTAGATTTGTTTTATAGGCAATTTGTAAATAAAAGGTACTTATAAAAAAATCAAGTATTATTTCATAATCATTTTAATTAGATTTGATTATATTTAATTACATCATTTATTTATTAATATGAATTACGTCTTAAGCCTATTTTTCATTTTGCTTACACTTCCAGCATCAAAAAAGGAGGAGCAAAGTGAGCAGCAAAAGGTATTACAAAGTGTTTTTGATATTGAAGAATTTCAAAAATATTTATCGTATTCACCAAGATTTGTAGGTACAAACACTAGACAAGAAGTCTTAATGATGGAATTTCCTGAGCTAGAAAAAAATGAAATTCAACTTAGAGTTAGGAATAAGTCCATAAGAATAATTGATGAAAGAGCCTTAAATGAAATAGAACATAATTTCTTCATTAGAATAGATGAATTTAAATTAAGAAAATCAACAGCAAAAGTCTTATTGTCTTATCAAAATTCAAGAATGTACTATGAAAAAGAGCAAAAAATATTATTAGACGCTCAACTCAAAAAAAATGAAGATAATGAATGGGCTGTTAGTAATTATAAATTATATGAGGTAAGTATCAATACTTCCGATTAAGAATTTCAGCATAAACAATTGCTTTCTTAGCACTTTCAGGATCTGATAACCCCTCTCTTATTTCTTGAGCAAATTGGTTTTCATTTGAATCGTCTTCAAACTCTTTAAATCTATTGCTTTGCGTTGTAACTTTTTCAATGTCAACTAACTCATCAATACTCTTTAATTTCTCACCTTTCTTATAAAGTTCTTTTAAGGTTTCATCAGCATTTTCGTATTCCTCACGACTTACTTCCTGATGCATTGGTCTTTCATCTACTTGCTCTGAAAGAGATTTAATCTCCTCACTTTCTCTAAGAATTTCTTCATCCTCCTCTCCTTTTCCTTGGCTTTCGCCACTTAATTCTGCCAACAGTTCCTCAAAAGATTTAGGTCTCCTTTTTTCATTAGGGCTTTGTTCAGCTTGTTGAGAATCAGCTTCTTTTCTGGTTACAGGCTTTTTCTTTTTACCTCTTCCTTTAAATAAAAAGTATAAAATTGAAAGGACTATATAAATGAGAATTTTGTAATCTTCCATAAAATAAAATTACGAAAACTTTAGCTAAAAAAGCTAGCCTTCTCAAATGAAAAAGGTAATATAATAAATTACTCTACTTTAAAACCAATTAATAGCACATCATCTGTTTGACTGTAACCATGCTTCCATTCTTCAAATCTTTTATTTAAAACATGGTATTGGTCATTCATTTCCTTATCTGAAACTTCTTGTAATAACTTTCTAAAGCTGCGAATCATGAATTTTTTATCATTTGGCCCACCGAATTGATCCTGATAACCATCTGAGAAAATATAGTAGGTGTTTTGTGTATTATAATCTAATGTATGTCCAGTAAAGGATTCTTCTATATTAGATTTTCTTTTACCACCAATTGACGATACATGCGCCCTGAGGTGCCACCATCAAGAATCTGGGCCAGAATATCCAGTGCTTCAGCTTGGCCCTTGTCGGCTGTTTTATAAGATGGGCCGAGGTAGTTGCGGATTACATAGGGTGAGGCTACGCGCTTGTCGACAAGTGTTACCCGGCGTGATGCGATGGGCGTTGGCTCTGGTGTTCGGGCGCGTTGTTCGGGCGTGGCAGTGTTCTTGAGAGCGCCATAGTGTTTTTTGGCAAGGGCTTCGTCAAGA
>QNXU01000441.1 GCA_003973485.1 Bacteroidota bacterium
CTGAAATTTATGCCGATATATTATCAGAATTAGAAAGAGCAAGCAATTTATTAGCCAATGGAAATGGAAGTATTGAAGGTGATATTTTATATAGCGGAGATGCTAATAAATGGCAAAAATTTGCAAACTCTTTACAATTAAGGCTATTAATGACAGCGGGGGATAAAATCAATAACGCTGGCAACCAATTTAAGGATATTGTAGGTTCTGGTAATATCTTTAGTTCCAATAATGATAATGCAGTACTAGAATATTTAAATAGCTTCCCTAATGAGTTTCCTTTAATTCCATTAAAAACTGGTGATTTCGATGCAGTTGCTTTAAGCCAAACTGCTTTAACAGTTATGGATAATTATGGAGACCCAAGGCTATTGAGATATGCCAGACCTGATAATGACGATTACAATAATCCTGAATTTTCAGGTGCAGTAAGTGGAGCAGGATCTTGTGGTAAAGCAGGTTCTAGATTAGGAGCTGCCTATTATAATGATGACGCTCAAACCACTGCTGAAAATTTAGGAATTGGCAATGCTGATGGTATCATTATGACTTATGCTGAAGTAGAGTTTTTACTAGCTGAAGCAGCTGCCAAAGGATGGATCAATAATGACATTGAAACACATTATCAAGCCGGAATTCAAGCTTCAATGGATTATTACCAAGTGGATTACACTCCTTTCGGATACACTGATTTCAATGATTATTATAATAATTCAGGAGTTGCTTATAATATTGAAACTGATATTTGGGAACAAAAATGGCTTGCTTTATACTTTACAGGCTTAGAACCATTCTATGAATTAAGAAGGTGGTATGTAGAAAGTGGTATGAACTTTAATGGTATCCCGTTTTTAGGTGCTCCATGTGACAACCTAAACAATAATAATTTACCGATGAGATTTAGATATCCTGGGCAGGAACAAAGCTTAAACTCCCAAAACTATAATGAAGCAGTTGAGAGACTTGGAGGATCTAATGACATCAATGCTTCCATTTGGTTAGTAGAGTAATAAATCAATAAATGAAATTGTGGAAAAGCTCTGTTAATTAAGTTGACAGGGCTTTTTTCATATACTTTTTTAATTGATTTTCATTTATTGAAACATCAAACTTTCTAGTCAGTTTTATAAATATGGTATCGAAGAAAAAATCAGACATGGAAATTAAGTTTATATATAATAGCTCTCAAATAAAAGAAAGAGAAGCATACGGTTATGCAAAATCTTTAGACCAGCATTATATTAATGCTATTGATTTAGATAAAGAATTTTTGACTGAGCGACAATGGGCTGAATTAGCTAAAAAGTTGAATGTAAAAGTTAAAGACCTAATTGACCAAAATAATGATTATTACCAAGATGTTTTGCAGGATAAAGATTTTGATGAACATGACCTTTTACGACTCATGAAAGACCATCCACAAATCATCAAAACGCCTATTATTGATTCTGCCAAATTTGCACGTTTTATCAAATCCCCTTATGATTTTAATGAAATGGATATGGCTTTTGAAGAAATTCAAAACCATCTTGCTAACAAAGGGGAAAGTGATGATTAATTTTTAAATATTCATCATATCAAAACAAGTAAGCCAAACTCATATTTAATCCCATAAAGGCCGGCATACTATTAAAAGTGGCACTATCAGTAGTAACATTTGTTAATGCTCTTTTATAAGTTGGCATTATGCTTAATGCATATCTATCCGCAAATGGATAACTTATTTCTATACCGGCTATTCCGCTTGCAAAAATATTCTTATAAGACTGCCTATCATTTTGATCAAAAGTTACATCATATATTTGGTCACTGCCGCCTCTTATAGTATTCTTTAAAATAAAATCTGCAGTAGCTCCGGCTACTAATGCTATATCCAATTTTCTATCTAAAATCTTATATGAAGCCATCAATGGGATTGACAAAATTTGAAAATCATTATAGAAATCATATTCTGAGGTAACATTAATTACTCTTCCATCAGAAATTTCAGTTGAGCTACTGGCACCATGATAAGGGTAAAATAAATCACTGTTTTTATCTCTAACCACAGTACTGCTATTAGAAGAGGATCTGTAGTTTCCGAATTGTAAACCTGATTTTATGTTTAATTTTTCATTGATGACAAGCCCTGCGTGAACTCCAATCGTAAAGGAAACATTACTTCTCATAGGAGCCGAGCTTAAATCTTCAACTGTTTCCCTTTCTTGCCTATAAGCAGCGTCTGTAGTCTCTCCGTTTGTTCTACCAGCTATACCTGGGTTATTAAGTGAAGACACTGAAGAGCTAACTGGCGATGAAGTAATTTCGGCATTTGGATTAAAACTTCCGGAACCAATATTTACATTAGTATTCCATGCAATCTCAGACTTCCCCTTAGACTTTTCTAAATCACTTACGGCAAAATAAGACACCTTTTTTACTTCTTTTTGCATTTGCGGCAAATAAATTTCAGCAGGGGTTTTGCCATCCAATTTCGATAAACTTATTTCAGAATTATCCCTATCTAAAGGTGAAGTGACAACTTCAATAGATTGACGATCGGCTATTGGAAGGCTAAGATTATTAGATTGGCTTAATTTTCCTTGAGTATTAACATTAGCAATAACAGTTTCATTCTGTTTCAGAATGCTTTTGCCAGCCCTTTCATCAGAGATTTGAGGCATAGTTAATACATCATTATTATTGCTCAAAAAAGTTTTTACTTGTTGATTTTCCAGCTCAATTGGTGTAAATGCACCATCTTGATTCGTTTTGAATGTAAAATCTTGTAAATTGAAATAGATGGAAACCAGTGCAATCAATATTACTGCAGCTGCAACATTCCTGTAAAAGGCAGCTTTTTTCTGCATTCTCTTATTGTCCTGCTTTAAAAGCTCGGCTTCAATTCCTTCCCATACATTATTGCCAGGCTGTACTTCAGCCCTTGCAAATTTATCACGTACAGAATCATTGAAATTATCTTTATTGAAATCTTTCATTCCCCCACTTACTTTGCTTTTCTAATTGTTCCATTAATATTTTTCTTGCTCTTGCATATTGAGATTTTGAAGTCCCTATATTAATATCGAGCATTTCTGCTATTTCTTTATGTTGATATCCTTCAACAGCGTATAGGTTAAAAATTACCTGACAGCCAGTTGGCAATTGCTGGATTAAATCCATTAAATCTTCAACGGCTAAATTATCTACTGATAAGGAGCCCATTCCTTCCTTTAGCTCATCTACATCTACCATTGGGTAAAGATATAATTTACTCCTTTGATGATTTAAGGCTGTATTAATTATGATTCTTTTAATCCAATATCCAATACTTGATTCTCCTCTGAATTTTTTAATATTTTGAAATATCTTAATAAATCCTTCTTGCAATATGTCTTCTGCCTCTTGGGTTGATTTTGAATAGCGCATAGCTACCGCCATCATCCCTGAGGAAAATTGTTGATAGAGTTGATATTGACTCTTTCTGTCGCCATTCTGGCAACCTTTTATGAGTTCTTTGGTTCTAGGCATGACAAAAACCTTAAGGAATCTGTTTATATTAGACCCAAATTACAAATTAAAGGTTGGAATGAAACATTATTTTTATTTATTCATCATATTTTTCTCCATTACACTTCTAATAAATGCCTGTGTGCCAGTTCAAAACACACAATCAAGTGCTAATAACACCTATTATCCTGATTTAGAATTTTCAAACAAAAGCTATAGGGAAAATATTAAAACTGTTCAACTTGTACATTTCAAAGGAAATCAAATGGTTTCTACTGACAATCCTGTTATAGAATTAGGCAGGAATGAAAAATTGCTACTTACTTTCGATGACATCAATGACGAACAGCAACAATATCAGGTGAAAATCCTTCATTGTGATAAGGATTGGAAAAATGAAAGCAATATTCAATCAATGGATTACCTTGAAGAATACAATCAATTTCCTATCCGAGAATTTGAATTTTCATTTGATACTAAAATGGGTTATATCCATTATGAATTTCAGCTCCCAAGGGTTAGTCTATCAGGCAATTACCTTTTAGTGGTGTATCAAAACAATAATGAAGATGACATTGTGCTGAGTGAAAGGTTTATGGTTTATGAAGATAAGACTGGATTTGATTATAAAATGGTTCCATCCAATGTAGTAAGCAAAAGAAGAACTCATCAGGAATTGGAATTTGAATTGTTGTTAAATAGAATTAATGTGATTAATGCAGGATCAGACATTTACCCTGTAATCAGACAAAATAATAACTGGCTATTTGCTAAAGCTGCACCCGATCCTATACGAGTTTTAGATGGGAATAAAAGATTAATCTACAAGTTTTATAACGGACAGTTAAGCTTCCCTGGAAATAATGAGTTCCGATTTATCGATTTGACTACAGTCAATTTTAAAGGAAATAATGTGGCTAATATTAATAAAGAGACAAAACCCATAACGATAACTGCAAGACCAGATGGAATCCGTTCTTCAGAAGCTTATAGAGAATGGGAAGATCGTAATGGAGCATTTGTTATTGGTAATCGTGAAAGACCCAATACTCCTTTAGTTTCCGATTATTTTCTTACAAACTTCCAATTGGATGCGCCAAAGGAATTAGGTGACATTTATTTGGTTGGGGAATTTAACAATTGGAAATTAAATAACTCCAACAGAATGAAATACAACCCTAATACGGGGAATTATCAAAATAGCTTTTTAATGAAGCAGGGATATTATGAATACACCTATTATGTGGCAGGAGAGGAAGTAAATCCTATTGATGGAAGCCATCTTAATACTGAAAATATTTATGATATTTTAGTTTATTATTCAAGTCCTCAGCTTAGATATGACAGATTAATTGGATATACGCAATTTAATTCTCGAGCTGCCCAGTGAAATAAGGAATTGTTTGACTTCCTGGTGTAACCTCGGCTAAGTCCAACATTCCAAAGCCCTTATCATTAAATAGACCCAAACCATTTTCAAATAGAAATTGATGCAATTCTGGTGCTGCTTTTAAGGTAAAAGGAAAAGTATATCCTCTTACTTCATAAGGCACATCTTGATCAAAGATAGGGTAGACTCTGGAATACTTTTTGCCCATATCCTCTAATTTTTTCAAATAGTTGCTGTCGGGATGAAATTCAAAACCACCAAAATCATTTAATTCATTTTTTTCTAAAAGGGCTGAATTAAGATAATCTTTAAATTCTATTGAACAGGGGTGTATAAATTTCTTACCACTGTCACTTGAAAACTCAGGAGTTAATAAGATTAAAGGCGATAAGCAGATATATTTTACCTCTTCTTCAAATTTAATCTCATTTTCTAATTCTACTGAATGAGGAATTATAGTCAATCCATTTAATTTAATCTCTGGAAGACTAAACAAAACCTCAATAATAGAATCAATAAAGTCTCTATTAGAGCATGAGAAAACAACCGTTATTTTGGAGCTATAAAAATGAAGACCCGATTTACTTACCGTTGTCTGTCCCTTTAAACCAGAAAAATTATAATGTTTAAAACTATTAAATTCTTCTTTGCCGCACTTTTTGATTAGCCCTTTAAAAAATCTAAACAAATAGTACTGGTGATGAAATGGAACCGTTGCTCCTTTCTCCTTATTTTTAAAAATCAATCTAACTCTCACGATTCTCTTTTTTTCAAAGACTAATCGTGCTATTAAATTGTTTTGAATTTTTTAATAAAATTTACACATTAAATCTAAAATGCATTATATCACCATCTTTGACTACATATTCTTTGCCTTCAATGGACATTTTACCTGCTTCTTTGCAAGCTTGTTCAGTTTTATACTTTTGATAATCTTCCAATTTAATAACTTCCGCTTTAATGAAGCCTTTTTCAAAATCGGTATGGATAACACCCGCAGCTTGAGGAGCTTTCCAGCCCTTTTTAATGGTCCAAGCACGAACTTCTTGTTTACCTGCAGTGAAATATGTAATGAGGTCTAATATGGAATAAGAAGCACGAATCAATTTATTTAGGCCTGATTCTGTCAAGCCATACTCTTCCAAAAACATTGCCTTTTCATCAGGATCATCAAATTCAGCAATTTGAGATTCTATGGCCGCACTAACCACTATCACTTCAGCTTCTTCCTCTTTCACGTATGCTTTAAATTTTTCAACCCATTCGTTACCTGATACGGCTGCAGATTCTTCTACATTAGTCACATAAATAACCGGCTTGTCAGTTAAAAGCATTAAATCACGAACAGGTTCTTTCTCTTCTTTAGATAACTTAAGAGTTCTAGCATTCTTCCCATCTTCCAAAACAGCTTTATATTGATTTAAGACTGCCATTTCTTTTTTGGCATTTGCATCTCCTGATCTTGCAATTTTTTCAGTTTTCTGAATTTTTTTCTCAACTGAATCCAAATCTTTTAATTGCAATTCAGTATCAATGATATCCTTATCCGCAACCGGATTTACTCTGCCAGAAACATGAGTGATGTTATCATCTTCAAAGCATCTTACTACATGAACTATGGCATCTACCTCACGAATATTGCCTAAAAACTTATTTCCTAAACCTTCTCCTTTACTTGCACCTTCCACTAAACCGGCAATATCCACAAATTCAATAATGGTAGGCACCACCTTATTAGGATTTACCAACTCCTCTAAAATATTCAGCCTTTCGTCCGGAACACTGATTACCCCAACATTTGGATCAATTGTACAAAAAGGAAAATTTGCCGCTTCAGCTTTCGCATTTGAAAGTGCGTTAAACAAAGTTGACTTTCCAACATTTGGCAGACCAACAATACCACACTGTAAACCCATGAAATAAATTATTTAATTCTGAAAAATCTTATATTGCTTATATCCTTGATAGAGTTCAATAAAAATTACTCTAATTACAGTATAGACTGGGATGGCTGCAACCATTCCTACTACACCAGCTAAGGATGCGCCTGCAAAGATAATAACAAAAATCTCTAATGGATGTGCTTTTACACTTTTTGAGAAAATAAGTGGTTGAAGAACTATATTATCTGTAATCTGAACTACTGCAAAAACAGACACAATCTTTATTACCAAGAATAATAGTTCATTATTAAATTCAAAAATACCTCCTGTTGTAACTCCAACAATAATGCCAAAAGTAGCTCCTAAAATTGGCCCTGCATAAGGAATAAGGTTAGCAACTGCAGCAAATACAGCAATAGTAACCGCATATTTAATCCCTAAAATACTTAAGCCTACTGAGGCTATTGTAAAGATTGATATCATTTGAAACAACAACCCCAATAAATAATTAGAGAGTAGTTTTTCGATTTTATAAATCGCTCCGATTGATACTTCAAAATATTTATTGGGTATTAATTGAATAAACTTTCTTCTTGCCAATCCTTTTTCATAAAGCAGGAAAAAAGTAATGAACAATACCGCCAAAATAGCAACGAAAATACTTCCTGTAATAGAAATGAAATTATTTAGGACATAACTAAAATCAACGGTTTGAGCAAAATTTAAAATACTTTCCTTCAACCTATCAATGATAAAACCCTCTTCACCAATATTAGGAATGGAATTGATTAAGAAAATCTCTATTGATTGAATAGGAGTTGTAATTCTATTGTATAAGTTGTCGTAGTTAAGTTTACTCAAGATTTGGATTTGCTCTGAAACTAAGGGGATGAACAATCCAATAAATAGGACGATAAAACCTATAAAAACAGAAAATGATATGAATATGGTAAATATCTTAGGCAATTTATAGCCGTAGAAATAAAGACTATTTAAATAGCCAACTAGTGGGCGAAGAATAGTAGATATAATAAGGGAAATGATGATATAAACTAATATATCAGAAAAGAGAAAGCTTACTAAATAAAGTAATGCGGCTCCTCCTATTAAGTATAAAATGGGTTTGAGTCGGTTCACAGCTCTAAGATAGTAGATATTGCAGGCTATAAAAAAAAAGGAGCTATTAAACTATAGCTCCTTTTAATCTTTTTTAGAAATTTAATTCTGAAAAGTAACCTGACGGAATAATCTCGCTAACTCCGCTTTATTTTTGGTAGATTTGAGTTGCTCTTCAAAAACTTGAGTTTGATAGTTTTTTAAAGCAATACCATTGTTAAGAATTTCAAAAAGTTCTTGTCTAGCTTTGTCCTCTTCTATCTTATCTTTTCTTAACATCTTATCATAATGTCTTATAACCTTGTTTAAGGACGAATAGATTATCGGCTTATCAAAATTTTTCTCCTTTGCGCTATATGCTCCTTCGGTTTCTGTATAATAAACATAAGTATATTCTACTTTATCTAACAAACTGGTAATGCTATCCCCTAAAACATGGGGCTTCCCAGAATAACTACCTCTTTCCAACTGCTCTCTTTCATCATCTTCAAGATCAATCAACATCAGCACTCCTCCGCCATCGGAAAGTTGAGAAGACTGACTAAAGCCATAGAAACTGAAAAAACTGAATGCTGCTATTAGGATTGTATTTTTAATCATAATTTAATTAGTTTTTTAGTGATTAATGTTTGATTTTTTTCATTGAATATATTGACAAAAATGATACCAGGACCAATAGTTGAAAGATTAACCTGACTTCCTACTGTAACTGGACCTTCCATTAATGTTTGTCCTTGCATAGAAATAATTTTATAACTCCCTTGAAAATCACTTACTTCTGAATCAATAATTAATGAGGAAGTAACAGGATTTGGATAAACAGTCATCCTACTTCCCATAACACTTTGTGTTGATAAAACAGCATTTGATATTTCAACTATAGAAGTATATTCGGATTCATTATCATTAAGCCCAATTGCCTTTATTCGAAAAAATTTAGATTGATTAAGATTATTTAGGGCAACTTTATATTCTTGCATACCCGACTCAATATCATAAAAATTCTCAAAAACTTCACCATCCAATGAAGTTTCAAGTACAAACCCTAATTCATTATTGGAATTATCAACCCACCGAAATAACAAACTATCCGATTCAACTCTGACAAATCTAAAATTCGAAGGTGCTTCTACTGAATAATCTTGTGTGATAGCAATATCTTTGATGTAGAAATTGTTTCCATTAAAAGATATATTTTCAAATATAATTCGAGCAAAAGATTCATCTTCTCCTACTTCATAATTAAAAGAAAAGCTAGAAAAATCATCTAGGGAATTAGGAACAAACTCCTCTGACGATGGAGGAACAGTTGATAATTCTTCACCTCCAATTTTATCTAAAATAATTGGAGTATTACCACATTGATTTTCTAATAAAATATTTAGAGAATCATAAACAGGATTAAAAATCACATCTCCAATCAATCCACCTTCTTTAAATGTATAAGCATACTCCACATCAATTTGATAGCTACTTACACCTGTGTTATCCAGATATACAGTCTGTAAAAAATCAGAAATCCCGGGGGTTTCACTAACATAATTAAAATTATCCATTTTAATCAATTCAACTACTTGACCATCCAAGGTCACATTTACAAGCTCGTATGTCAAAGAAAGATCAGGATTAACCACTTCAAAATACTCATTGAAATTTATGGGTGCATTATCATCAAAGTCGATTGATTCCTGAGTTGAATTATCAAGTGGATTTATGACCCTCACTACATTATTTCGTGTTAAGGTAAAACTTTCACCAGCATTAGATGTAACAGTT
>QNXU01000108.1 GCA_003973485.1 Bacteroidota bacterium
GATTTATGGTAGCTGTTTTTAAAACTTGATAATTGCTTAGTCCAGCTTGCTTGTAAAATGCCAGTTCCTGATGAATGGATTTTCCTGGAATGGTCACCCCTATTCCAGCATCAGTACCGCAAACTATGTTTACACCAGCTTCGTGCAATTTTTTAATAGCCAATAAATGAAATTCATGTTGATTTTTAATGCTGCTTTCAATTGTGCTATCATTTCTTTTTGCACTATTCCATCGACTAAATTGCGCTTCACTATCCACCATCCTTATTAATGGATTCAAATAATTCAAATCCGATGAATGTAGGATAGAATCATTGATAATCATTTTATAAATATTGTGATAGACAGTAAGTGTGGGGCAAAAGGAAGTTCCTTCAGCTTTTGAGAAATCTTTCACTACTTCTTCCAATTTCGCTGAATCCAATTTGTATTCTAATGGTTGCTGTACTATATCTTCTGCATGCTCAATAGTTTTAATCTGCGAATTAAAATGATAATCATAAGCAACTTTATTACTCGGATGCGCTGCAATATCCAATCCGCTCAACTTAGCTTGATCTATAACCACGTCAAAATACTCCTGAGGCAAACCATAATAGGTTTTGATGAAATCATAGCCTCTTTCCTTCGTATCTATAACTACCTGTCGAGCTTCCTCTTCACTGAAAATCTGAAAATTATCATCCCCCATGAATTCTGAACCCGTCAACTTGGGGCCACTAGTAAAAAAATCAGGACTAAAAATCTCTCCAGATTCAATCAGTTCCTTCATTCTTAAATGCATGGGCTGACCCCATAAATTTCTTACAGTAGTTACTCCATTGGCTAAATACAAACCTAATTCATATTTATCCCAAACATGCACATGCATATCGATCAATCCAGGTAGTAAATATTGATCTTTACCATCAATGACAATGTGTTGCCCCACACTGATATCACTTGAAATTTCAGTAATAACTCCATCTTCGATAAGCACCATTTTATCAACTAAAATAGTATCGGAGGACATGGGTACAATATTTACATTTTTTATCAGATAAGAATTTCTTTCCCCTTCAGGGTGGTTTGTAATTTTTAGATAACGGGTGTTTCGGTTATCCAATATGAATACAGTCAAAATGAAAATTACGATAACTGTAATAAGTACTATAATAGCTTTAGCCGCTATTTTCAAGAGTTTCATTTCTTTAAAAAGTAAAGTCTACTAGAGTTAATACACTAGTAAATATAGCAGTTTCCGAATAATTTCACTAGAAATCTAAGTAATGTTATTCCATCTTGACCTACTCACTTTATTTAACCAGAATTTAAATTGTATCACTTTTTAAATGATACTTCCCTCCCTTTCCAAAATTCGTCTTCATCCTGATTAGGCTGGCGTACAAATTTATGATGCAATTCTTCCTCTAATTTGTTATAGAATCTATTCTTATATGAGAATCTGGAGATATACCATAAAAAGAATAAGGAAAGCACTAAATAAAAGTGTTTTGACGAAAACCATTTTAAATAGCTCCCAGGGACCATGCTCTGTAACATTGATACTGAAAAAGATAAAGAAGATAGTTAGTACGATCAGAACCAGCACCGTAAAGATCAGCAAGACCTCTTTCCCTAAAGTCCAACAATCTTCATCCATCCATTGAGGTGCAATAAATTTCAAAAGCTTGACTGTAAGCCAAACCAATGTTGAGGCAATCAATCCAAACCCGAATGCAAAAGCTACAACATAATTGAACGGTAGGTTATTAAAACCCAGTGGTCTAAAGAGCAGAATCAGCAGGAAAGTAAAAATCCCGGGAATGAGGACACTTCCGGAATTGAAAATAAAAGGATGCGGATTTTTTAAGATTGAAAACATTAAACAAAATTAACATTTGTCAATAAATTGTTTCAATAAATCTAATTATTCTAATAGAATCGCATCTATTTGTATTGAAAAATCTCCTCAATACTTTTAGAAAAATACTTCGATAATTTAAAAGCCAAATCTAAACTAGGATCAAACTTTTCTTTTTCAATCGCATTGATAGTTTGCCTTGACACTTCAACTGCATTAGCTAAATCAGCTTGGGTAATATTATGCTCTGCTCTTAATATTTTCAACCTGTTTTTCATTTATATCTCAATTTTCCAGTAACAATTGCTATCATATAAGTAATTGAAATTAATATCACTAAAAATGAAATTTCAGCATCAAAGCCAATCATATCCGTGATATCCATCACAGAAAAACTCAATCCTCCAATCACTCCCACCCCTAATGCAATGGCCATGGCGTCAAAAGTGATCTTTTTATCTAATTCATCTAAACCATTAATATGATTCCTATTGGCTATAATCATTCCAATCCCGAAGCCCAAATTTAGGAAAAAAGCTAAGTAGGTAATTACCTGATTTCCCTCCCATAAGAATTGAGAGCCAAATGTTACTAGTGCTAAACTCAAAACCCAGCCAAACGTCCAAAAAGCCAATCTTTTTAAATTCTTCTTTTTCTGTAATTGCCATTCATTTGTTTTCATAATGTATTGTTTTATTGTCTAAATGTAAAGATATATTGACACAAAGAAAGACTAAAGAAATTATAATGTCAAGTTTTATTTACATTAAATTTTAAAAATATTGTTTATATTTCAGTATGGACTGGATTTACGAAACAGATAAAAGTGGTAATTTCCGCTATTCTTTAGGTAAAATGGGAAAGAAGACCTTGATATGCATAGGTGTAAATCCTAGTCAAGCTAAACCTGAACAATATGATGGCACAGTTTCATCAGTTGAAAGAATTGCCTTTCATAACCAATTTGATAGTTGGATTATGCTTAACCTCTATCCTCAGAGAAGTGCTGATCCAACCCTATTGCACCACAAAATAGAGAAGAAGTATCATGAAGAGAATTTGGAGGTAATTGAGTCTTTTCTTGAGGAGGATGAAGTAGTTATATGGGCTGCATGGGGAAATCTGATTGACACCAGACCTTTTTTAAAGCACTGTTTATCAGATATTTTTAACATGAGCCAATTTTATGATTGTCAATGGCTGTCTGCTGGAGAGCCCTTAAAAGCGGGACACCCAAGGCATCCTTTGTATTTAAAAAAGACAACTATCTTATCTGAATTCGATATGGAGCATTATATGGAAACCGTCATTCAACCTGAGGATGATAAATCTTAGCGGCATTTTTATAAATCTCTTTTTTGTCTAAAGTCATCGGTTTTAATTCCTTATTCACGAACATTTCCATTTGATCGGTGTAGTGAGGACTTTCAGGCTTGGAAGAAGTCCCATACGGCATAATAGATTCTAATTTAGGTAAACCTTCCCCAAATCGAGCTAATAAAATATAGGATTCTCCGACATAGGTTTTCTCTTTCAAACCACTTCCTATCTTCTGAGTGTACATAGGCGCAATCACATCTGGCAGTCCATCAATGGTCATTTTTGTATCTCCACGTTTGTGGATTTGCAACTCACTAAGTGGTACTTCAATGGTACCAAATTCTGCTATTAGTTGAGACTGAGATTTTTTAACAATTTCAATTGCTGTGGTGCTATCGATATCTTTTCCCTCTGCATTACTAATAAGTACTTTCATCAATCCTGCTCCAACACTTTCCTTCTCTGCTTTTCTGTCCCAGTTCTTAATAATAGTCAAATAATCTTCTATCTCTGGATAATCCTCAGGGTTTAACTCAAAAAAAATATTCACATTTTCCTTGAATTGAAATTCATTTGGATACTGGATATCGAATTTTATCTTTTTAAAATCTTCATAACTTAATTTCCTTTCTTTGCTCATGAGGTTTTGAAAACGAATGCTTCTATTATTATCCTTTAGCGAAAACCCCATTTCTGATGGAAAGTCCAAGGAATCTAGATTTTCATCGTAGGCAGTAGCATTAAAGGGGCTATTATTCATATTAAATAAGTAGCCTGCTTTTGGATCTGTATATTGAGGCAATTCATTAAAAGAATGATAGTTACGCCATTGGGTTACTGATGTATCTCCAGGCAAAACATTCTTCCAATTATAGTATGGATCTCGGATAGGTAATTTGGCATTGCTTACATAATAAATATGATGTTCTTTGTCGGCATAAACAATATTAAAATCAGGTAAATATAGCTGTGAAACCACACTTTTAAATTCTTGCAAGTTCTTTGTTTTGGTCATTTCATACCATTGCTGAATGGCTTTCAAATCTTGATTTGCCGAAAAACTTAAGGAGAAGTACCCATTGTCATTTTTTAAAGTGGGACCATAAACAGTTTCATAATAGGTTTTGGATATAGGGATCGGAATCCCTAAAATCTTCACCTTTAATTTGGCTCTACGTTTCTCTAATTCTAAAACCTCTCCATCGAAATAGTAGTGCTCCTTTTTATCAGGATGCATCCTTAATTGATAAACATCCATTTTATCCGGATGATTGACGGTATGTGCCCAGCCCAAATTTTCATTCACGCCATGAAAAATGGTAGGACTAGCTGGAAACAAAGAACCCAGAATATTCCAGCCTTCTTCACTATTCAAATGAACTTCATACCAACTGGCAGGCCCTTCGAAAGGCTGATGGGAATTGACAGCTAAAAAGCTTTCCTCGGTTGTTGTTTTGCTCTTGCTAATGGCAATTCCATTAGAACCAATCCCTACATAAGGATTATTAAATGATTTATTCGAAACTATGTCACCTACAATTTTATCCGCCCCGCTCATGGCTGAAAGTGAGAGAACAAAGGCAGTCAACAAATCATCATCTGAAACCGGAAATAATTTCCTGTGCAACACTTCTTTATTATGATTCTCTGCATAGGAATTAATCCCTTGAATATAGCCATCCAACAAGGCCAAAAACTCTGGTGACAATTCATTTTTCTTTTCTTTAACTACTTCAGGAGCACCGATAAATTGCGTAAAGAAATCTATTCCTGCTCCATCTTTACCAAATTGTCTTCCAGCCATTAGTTTGCCAGCCAATAAGGTAGATTGAATGGTTTTAAAATCGTCTTCAGCATGCGCCCAAGCTAATCCGTAAGCAACTTCCGCATCTGTTTCAGCATAAATATGGGCTACTCCCCATTTATCGCGAACTATATCTATTTTATCAGCTGAGATCTGGGCATAAAGCTGTAAGCAACTAAGAAAGCTAAAAAGAAGAAATATGTATTTCATTTTAATTTTATGATAATCTGAAGATTAATACGCTAAATTTATTACAGAAAATTCAATCTCAACATAAATTCCTATATTATTGTGTATATGAAATCATATTTTCATCCAATTTATCTATCATGATCAAATACAATCCCAAAAACTGGTTCGGATTAATATTTCATTCCTATAGTCGGCAAGTAGTAAAAACGCTAACGCCTTTTCTCTTGATAATGATTATTTATACTGCCATTATAACTTTTTTAATTGAGGATTATTTAGAACTAGATTTTCATAGCACCACAGTCGTGCATTCCTTATTGGGTATTGTATTGGGTTTATTTTTAGTATTTCGTGTCAATTCAGCTTATGACAGATGGTATGAAGGCCGAAAATTTTGGGGATTGCTACTAAATAATTCAAGAAACTTAGCTGCTAAGTTAAATGCAATGATTTCAGCTGATAATCAAAAAGACCGTAGGTTCTTCCAAGAAATGATTTCCGCATTTGCTTTTGCCTTAAAAGATCATTTAAGAAAAGGGGTTAAAATAAAACACTTAGGAATATCTGATGAGGAAGTAAATAAACTACTTGATAAAAAGGAACATATCCCTAATGCCATCACTTCTTTATTATATAAGAGATTAAATCAATTGTTAGGGGAAGGAAAACTAACCCCTAACCAATTTCTTATTTTAGATAAAGAAATGAAGGAGTTTTCTGATATTTTGGGAGGGTGCGAAAGAATTAAAAATACACCTATACCCTATTCCTATAGCATGTTCATTAAGAAATTTATATTCACTTATACGGTTACACTACCTTTAGCATTCATTAGTGAGTTTCATTATATCACCATACCAATCGTAATTTTCGTGTTTTTCATCTTAGTTAGTGTTGAATTGATAGCAGAAGAAATAGAAGAACCATTTGGTGGAGATACCAATGATTTGCCTACTAAGGAATTATCCGATAAAATTGAGAAAAATGTTCAGGAATTATTCAATTAATGATGAACTATATTCGAAATTCTTTATTTCCACAAGCATTCTAAATTTCTTATACTAAGTTTGCAATTTGATATAATTAATCAATGCAAAACTATGCTAATAGACCAGAAAGAAATATCTCCTGTTATGGGAGAATGGCTTGACTCAGAAAACAGTATCCAATTAGATTTCTCTAATAAAAATGCTGATTTGTTGAAGCTGGACTTACAATCAACCCAAAATTTTAATGATTATGTATTTGGTTTTTTAGCAAATCAGAATAAAAAATATGGTCATGGAGGTTATCTGGAAAACCGAATGATTTATCAAAGAAGCACTCATTTTCAACAAGGCGAATCGCGTTGCATGCACTTGGGAGTTGACGTTTGGTGCGAAGCTTTTCATCCGCTTTATGCTCCTCTGGATGCCAAAGTACACAGCTTTGCCCACAATAATAATTTTGGAGATTACGGCCCAACCATTATTTTGGAACATGAACTAGAAGGAGAAAAATTCTTTACGCTTTATGGTCATTTAAGCCTAACTAGTTTAGAAAAAATAGTAATTGGTGATGATATTAAAAAAGGTCAGAAATTCAGTGAATTAGGACCATTTCCAGAGAATGGTGATTGGCCTCCCCATTTACACTTTCAATTAATTTCGGATATGAAGGATTTAAAAGGTGATTTCCCAGGAGTTTGTGCTCCTTCGGAATTAGAGGCTTTTAAGCAACTATGCCCTAATCCTAATGATTTCTTGCTATCAAATCCTCAATAAATAAGCTGTAAATTCCCGCTTACTAAGCGGGAATTTACACTACTTCATATTCAGTACAACTTTTCCCTTAGCATGTCCCTTCTGTACATATTCTAAAGCACTTACAGCTTCAGAAAAAGGGAATTCTTTATCAATTACTGCCCTAATATTCTTATTCTCAATAAGGTCTTTAATGTCATTGAGCTGAGACCCACCTGCATGCATCATGACGAACTTATACAGTGCTTTTTTTTCATTCGCCAACTGATCTATTTTAAAACGCTTAAGTTTAAGTAAAAAGCGTATCAAACCATTAATCCCAAGATCCTTAGCAGTTTCATTATCAGGATCACCTGCTATGCTAATTACTTTTCCTCCCTTTTTCAGAATTCTAAAGGCATCTTTGGTGTATTCACCTCCAAGGGTGTCGTAAACTATATCAACCTCATTAATGAAAGAAAGATAATTTTCTTTTTTGTAATCAATGACTTGATCCGCACCAAGGTCTTTGACCCAATCCACATTCTTTGTACTTGTAGTGGTATAAACATAAGCGCCTAGCGATTTAGCATATTGAATTGCAAAACTTCCTACTCCACCAGAGCCTGCGTGAATTAATACTTTATCTCCTGACTTAAGATCGGCTTTTTGAAATACTTGCACTGTAGTTAGGCCAACTAGAGGAATACTAGCAGCTTCCACAAAAGTCATTGCAGTAGGTTTCTGACAAACGGCTTTGTGGTCTACAGCTATCATTTCAGCAAAAGTTCCTGCCGCACCCGTAGGTACTCTTGCGTAAACCTCATCTTCGAGATTGAAATCATTGACTTTATCTCCCTTATCAATCACTTTACCAGCCACATCAAAACCTATAGGTGCTGGAAATGACAGCTTCTGGATATTTTTCATTGCACCCTCAATGATTTTGTAGTCTATAGGATTTATGCTTGCGGCATGTACTTCTATTAATACCTGATTATCATTTATCTCTGGATTTCCTACTTCCCTTATATCAACGTTTTTAGCTATTTCACCATAGCCAGTAATTTGTAATGCCTTCATTGTAATAAACTCTTTAAACTTCAACTAGGCATTGCTAACGGTGAGGAATAAAAAGGTTGAGGATTTATATGGAAACCTATTTGACTCTTTCAAGAATCCATTCACTCATGATCTCCATAGCTTGAGGTGCAATTGTTTGTTCAATTTGTGCATATTCACTAGGAGAACCTGTTTCCGCCTCTTGAAAAAGATGGTTAAGTCCAGGTAACTCCTTAACGGTAAATTGTTTATTCCCACCTTCTTTTAATGCAGCCTCAATTGCATCTAAATTCACTTCAGCAGGTACTTGTAAATCTTTTTCACCTATGATGGCTAAGACTGGGCAATCCACTTTTCCTAAAACTTTGGCAGGATCATGCTTTAAAAAATACATCATCCAGGAACTGGTCAATTGACCTAACACTTGATTTACAAATACTTCTTCTTTCAATCCATTTGCTGTTGCTAACTCAGGATTTTTAGCAACTGATGCTTCCAGATATTCTTTAAGCTCGGCTTTGACTTTTTCTTGACTGATACTTTTGACCACTATATCATAAGCACCCTGATTGAATGCTCTTGCTGTTTCAAGTTCTTCCTCCTTTATGCCAGATGCTCTGCCAATCAATTCACTTTGTCTTAATAGCAATTCATCTCCTCTAATTCCAGTCCCTGCCATCAAAACAATGAATTTCACATCCTTAGACTCTGCTGCCAACATTGGCGCGATAATTCCGCCCTCGCTATGACCTATTAATCCAATGTTTCCAATTTCTTTTTGGGTTTTTAAAAAGTCAACTGCCGCAGCCACATCAGTTTTAAAATCTGCAGAAGTAGCGGTATTAAAATTTCCCTCTGATTGAGCTGTACCTCTATCATCAAATCGTAATACCGCTATTCCTTGCCTAGTCAAATGATCAGACAAAACTAAAAACGGTTTGTGGCCTAATAATGCTTCGTCTCTATCTTGTGGACCACTGCCGCTGATTAAAACAACTGCAGGAAAATTGCTTCCTTCAGAAGGCATCGTTAATGTTCCAGCTAGCTTAATTCCAGCAGTCTTATTTTTAAAGAATATATCCTTACTCAGGTAAGGAAAAGGCTTTATGGGTTCCTGAGGCTTCTTTTTATTAGACTTCTTCACTTCATTTTTGCTGAGTACAAGGGGAAGTTCCCCACCTCCTTGTTTAAAAACTCCATTAATTTCACCATCTGATTTAAGGATTCCTTCATATTGAATTGGAGGCATATTCATTCCTAAAATCAATTGATCATTTTCAAAAGAGACTTCTTGAACATCCAAGCCGAAAGCTCCTTGGTCAGGACTGTCCATAGTGGCAACTAATGAATCGTTCTGTTGAGAAATATTAAAAACAATAGTCAATTCAGTTCCTTGAACTTTAAGCAAACCTTGCCATTTCCCTTCGATATTCTGTGCAAAAAGACTGAAGCTAAATAAGAATAGAATTACTGTGGTATCTATTTTTTTCATGATTTCATCTTTTT
>QNXU01000173.1 GCA_003973485.1 Bacteroidota bacterium
TACGTATGTGAAATTTATAGCTGCTCAACTTCTGGTGGAAATAATGCGCCCTATTTTACTTCTAGTCCTGTAACAACAATATCTGCTGGGAGTAACTATTCGTATTCAATCACAACTACTGATCCTGAAGGAGATAATGTAAACATTACTGCGTCCACCTTACCAAATTGGATGAGCTTTACAGATAATGGAAATGGCTCTGCAACTATCACGGGTAGTACTCAAACAGCAGGAGATTATTCTGTTACTCTAAATGTTTCTGATGGAAGCGCAAGTAATTCTCAAAATTTTACAGTAAGTGTAACTAGCTCAGGCGGAGGAACTGAAACAGCCAGTGAGCTTATTTTCTCTGAATACATTGAAGGTTCTTCTTATAATAAAGGATTAGAAATTGCCAATTTTACTGGTTCATCAGTTGATCTATCATCTTACTCCATAATGAAGCAAACAAATGGGGCTGGCTCATGGACAGGCGAATTAAGCTTGAGTGGCTCAATTGCAAATGAAGATGTTTACGTTGTGGTAAATTCAAATGCTACATCCGCTATGCAAGCTGAAGCTGATTTAATTACAAATAATTCGGCATTATCCTTTAATGGAAATGATCCAATTGGATTATTCAAAAACGGACAATTAATTGATGTAATCGGTACTTACAACAGCAGTTCAAGTTTTGGACAAAATACCACTTTAGTAAGAAAGGAAACCATATCAGAACCTAATGCAACTTATTCCACATCAGAATGGGATGGATACACTTCTGATACCTTTAGCTTTTTAGGAAGTCATACAATTGCTGGTTCAGGAGGAGGAGACTCAGAAGCACCTTCAACTCCATCTAATATACAAATAAGTAATGTGACTGAAACTTCTTTTGATGTGAGTTGGGATGCCTCCACAGATAATGTAGGAGTGGATCAATATGCAATCTATTTAGACGGCAGTTTTTACGCTAATTCAAGTTCTACTTCTGCAACTATAAATGGATTATCTTCTTCAACTAACTATGTGGTAAGCATTTCAGCACAAGATGCTGCAGGAAACGAATCTAGCCAAAGCTCAAATGTTGGAGTGACTACTTCTACTCCAGCACCAAGCTTAGATTGCCAAAGTAGTATAAATTCATTCCCTTACCAGCAAGGCTTTGAAGGTGCAAATGATTGGTTTCAATCTACAACTGATGATTTTGATTGGGCTTTAAATTCAGGCGGAACAGGTTCTTCCAATACTGGTCCTTCAAGTGCTTATGAAGGAAATTACTATTTCTATGTTGAGGCTTCAAGTCCAAACTATTCATTCAAAACAGCCACTATTGAAAGCCCTTGTTTTGAATTAAACAATGAAAACCAAGCATCATTCAATTTTAACTATCACATGTATGGAGCCAGCACTATGGGTTCTTTAACATTGGAAGTTACCACAGATGGAGATACTTGGAATGCTTTATGGACAAAATCAGGAAATCAAGGTACTTCATGGCTGGCTGAGAATATAGATTTATCAGCCTATTTGGGAGAAACCATAAAACTACGATTTGTAGGTCAAACAGGCGATACTTGGCAAGGAGATATGGCCATTGACAATTTAGAATTATCGACTGCTCAACCAGCTGTGGAAACCACACTTAATTTATCATTGACTTTTGATAACTATCCTGAAGAAACCACTTGGGAAATTGCAGATGGTTCAACTGTAATTGCTGAAGGTGGTCCTTATGGGAATTATGCAGATGGAAGCACCATTAATGTTTCTATTACGGTTCCAGAAGGTTGTTATGATTTCAAAATTTATGATAGCTATGGAGACGGGATTTGTTGTTCTTATGGCAGTGGTTCTTATACCTTAAGCAATGGAAATAATGTGATTGCTTCTGGAGGTGGTTTTGGTAGTGGCGAAAGTACTAACTTTTGTGTAGGTAATAATCTTAGAAGCGTGACTAGTACTGAAAGGATTTCTTCAGAAATAGAATCCGCTGGGTTTAATGTTTATCCAAACCCTGCCATTTCTGAACTAGAAATATTTACAGGAAAAATGGAAGCTACTGCTTATAAAATTATTTCCCTTTCCGGGAAAATAGAACAAAGCGGAAATTTGAATGCAAAATCTAGCACTATCGATGTGACAAATTTAGAATCAGGGCTTTACGTCTTAAAAGTTATGGATTCAGAAAATGTGGTAGTAAGAAAAATAATGGTTAAATAGAACAAAAAAAATAACCCCAAGAACTTTTATGGCTCTTGGGGTTATTTCACTCTTCCTCGTCTTTATTTTTTATATCCTCAAGGTCGTCTCTATCCTTTAGCTTTTTATCCTCCACTTCTTTATTCAGAAACTGGTTGATTTTATCTATATCAAAGCTAGTTTGAATCTCTCCAAAGGAATTGATTTTTACATCAAATCCCTCTAGCTTAGGATTAACACTAGGTTTTTTATCCTTTTTTCTATCGTCTTTCTTTTTAGGCATTATTCAGAAATTTGATCCTTTAGCTTATCTAACGCTAAACGAATCCTTTCTGTTATTTCTTCCTTGCCTAATATTTCGATAATCTCCATTAAATCAGGACCTCCTCCTTCTCCAGTGATGCTTAGTCTAAGCGATTGCATCACTTTTCCCATGCCAATTCCTTCTTCTTCTAAAACTGCTGCGAAAGTGGCTTTAGCATTGCCAGCATCTAAATGATCTACTTTATCAAGAGCATCAGCATATAAACTTAAGGCTTTATCAACTTCAGCATTCCATTTTTTTCTCACTACTTTTTCATCATAGCTATCCGGCTTTTTGAAAAAATACTGTCCTTGTGTCCAAAATTCAGTTGGGAAAGTTACTCTTTCCTTCAAGGCATGAACAATACGCTCAAGCTTTTCTTGAGAAACCTCAATTCCATTTGCTTTCACATCCTTTTTAAGATATTCCGCTAATTCTTGATTTGATTTATTCTTTAAATATTGCTCATTAAACCACTTCGCTTTTTGGATGTCAAATTTGGCTCCAGCCTTTCCAATTCTTTCTAAAGTGAATTCTTTAATTAATTCTTCAATATTGAAAAGCTCCTTCTCAGTGCCTGGATTCCAGCCTAAGAAAGCTAGGAAGTTCAAAAGTGCATCTGGAAGATATCCTTCTTCTTTAAAGCCTGCTAATAATTCACCCGATGCTGGGTCTTTCCAATCCATTGGAAAAATTGGGAAGCCGTGTTTTTCCGCATCTCTTTTGCTTAATTTTCCATTTCCATCAGGCTTTAACAATAAAGGTAAATGCGCAAATTCCGGCATGGTATCTTCCCAACCCAAAAATTGGTAAAGCAAAACATGAAGTGGTGCTGATGGCAACCATTCTTCTCCTCGGATTACATGCGTGATGCCCATCAAGTGATCATCCACAACATTCGCCAAATGATAGGTTGGCATCCCATCCGATTTCATTAAAATTTTATCGTCTATTTGGGTAGAATGAACCATTACCCAGCCTCTTACTTTATCATTCAAGCGCACCTCTTCTTTTCTAGGCACTTTTAAACGAATTACGTAAGGCTCTCCCGCATCCAATTTTGCCTGAACTTCCTCCTTCGATAAGGTCAGAGAGTTCTTCATTTGCAAGCGTGTGATAGCATTGTATTGTGGAGTATCCACTCTGGCAGCTTTCAATCGCTCACGCATTTCATTCAATTCTTCAGAGGTGTCGAAAGCATAATATGCCTTATCATCATCTAATAATTGCTTTGCATATTGTGCGTAAATATCTTTTCGCTCACTTTGTCTGTATGGACCAAATTCACCTGCATCATTCCAAGGACTTTCATCAGGAGTGATGCCCAACCATTTTAAGGTTTGATGAATATAATCCTCAGCACCATTAACATAGCGGTTTTGATCGGTATCTTCAATTCTTAAAATAAACTGACCACCTTCTTTTTTAGCAAATAGATAATTATATAAAGCCGTTCTGACACCTCCTATGTGGAGCGGTCCCGTAGGACTTGGGGCAAAACGTACGCGTACAGCTTGACTCATGAGATTAATTTTTTATTGCAAATTGGGCTGCAAAATTAGTCATTTTAGTTCAAAATTTGCATAATCTGTAAACATTGTATTGAGGAAAGTTGCGTATTAGTTCAATATTGAATTAATAGTTCAAGCATTTTGCCTTACCCATTCTATATAATCCGTTTTAGGGATTTCTGATATCCCAAGCTGACGCATCATTATCACCAGTTGTCCTCGGTGGTAGCTTCCGTGAGTGAATACAGTTTGAGCAATTTCACGGATGGGAATTGAATAATTCTCGTCCTTATGATCAAATTGGATCTTTCTTTCTAAATCTGTGCTCTCCACAAAATTTCTAAACTCCAAAGAAGTCTTTTGCCATAACTTGAATAACTCATTTGAGGAGCCTGATAAGTTAGTGACTTCTGCAACATCCCAACCATTCCCCTGTAGCCTTGAAAGCCAACCATATTCGGCCATCAACATGTGATTAGCGGTCTTCAAAACACTAGGAAAACTAGCCTCAATCTTTTGGTTAAGTAGTTCTTCTTTTACATTCGAGAGGGCATCTATAAATTTATTATTTGCCCAAATGTTATAGTTCGCAAAATCGATATATCTCTGATTTTCCATGTGTATTTATAGTAATTGAAATTCAAGAATATTAACTTTCCTCATCTAATTCATTAATAATCCTTGTACTTGGGTGGTTTAAAAACACTAATTCAATAGATTTATCTTTAAATTTTTCATCGTAATCTAGCACTTCCCTTATGAGGTTTTTTGATTGACGGCCATGATAAATAGTCCAGAAAACCACTATAGTAAGCTCAGCTTTATTGCCCTTCTGATTTTCAAAAGAGTTCCCCTCAGCGTCTTTAATGACTGGAACTAAATCTGTGAATTTTAATTCATGATGGTATTTTCTAACAGAATTATCTTGTGGTGGGTATTGATTGAAAGTTCCTAAATAATTCCACTGCCAATCATTATTTTTCCTTTTAGTATTGCAATTAATTTGATAAGACAAGAGGCTGTCATTTGAATCAAAAACCATCAATATGTGCCATTGACTTAAATCTTTTGCCAACCTTCGATTATTTTCGACATAGCCTCTCACTATGCCCACATAATTTTCAAAGTCTATAATGTACAAAGATTCATCAGGAATCTCCCATTTGTTAGCATAAGTTTTAACGGATTCTAAATTTCTAACTTCATCAGAAATATATCCATATTCCTCTTCCGTTTCAGCTCTTCTTTGTTGAGATGACTTACATGCATTAAAAAAAATAATTGAAATCAATAACAGTGATAAGGTTGTGTTTTTCATATTTTAGGTTCGATTAAAAATTAGCTGTCAATTTACTTGAAAATTATGATGGAATGAAAACGTAATTGGGTTTTACTAAAATCACTATTGAGTGTTTGCTCCATCACACCCACTTGAAGTCTCATATTTTCTTTCCAAACATAGCCTAAACCTCCATAAAGGCGGTTCCTATCAAAATACTCTATGTTTTCCATTTTTTCTCCATTTATGAAAATTTCATTGTAAATGGGAATGTAGAATGCGCCCGGGCTAAATTTTTTATCTGATAATGGAATGTTGATAAATAAAGCATATCGGAATCGCGTTCTGAAATCCTGATTATCCACAAAACGCTGCTCGTATCTGAAGCGGTGATTCAAGGAAGCTATTGACACATTTTGCTTCAATAAGGCTTCTTGATAAATCCTGTTTTCAACAACCGTATTGTTTGGTTCTCCAACTGATTGGGTAGTGATATTTCCATAACCTAAAGTGAAAGTTGCAGAGCCGTCTTTCAAATGATAACGCATACCAGTCCTCAAAAGTAACTGTTCTAAATCACCTATTATATTATGATTTCGGTATTGAGCCTCAGCATGAATTCCAAATTGACTATTTTCAAACTCTACTCCTCCAAAATACATATACCAAGCACCTAAGTCTGGATTATCTTGGCTTAATAAGGAGAAACTGGAAAAAGAGGAAATAAAAAAAAATACTATAATTATTATTCTAAACTTCATTCGAATTTATTTGAAAAAATTAAAGATGGATGCAAAACTATAGAAAGGAGGTATTTCTACAAGCTCTTTTCAACGAACGGCTTTCGTATTGGTTTTAATTCTATACAATGATTTGGATGCTGTAATAAATAATTGGTCAAAATTTTCCCCTCCAAAACAAATGTTGGCTGTCCAATCTTCAGGAATGTCTAAATGTTGAAGGAAGTTTCCTTCTTTATCATAAATATCCACTCCATTTCCAGTCAAATATAAATTCCCTTCTAAATCCAAAGTCATACCATCAGAGCCTTGTGAAACAAACAATTTCTTATCTTCAAGCTCGCCCATATTATTGATTTTGTAGCGATAGGTTTTATCATCGCCAATATCTGCTACAAACAGCAAGTCCTCCTCCGAACTACCGACTACTCCATTGGCTTGCACTAAAGTTGAATCCAACAAAATTGCCTTCTCATTTTTTAATAAATAAATTGATTGATGCCCTACGGTATCGTGCTCATTTTCCCAATAAGGTCTTTGGTAAATTGGATCTGTAAAATATAAATTCCCATTTTTATGAACCCAAACATCATTAGGCCCATTGAAAACTACTTCTCCTGATGGGTTTAAAATGATTTCCTTCTCACCATCTAAAGAGAATTTCCACAATTGATTCTTTCCATCTGCACAAGCCCAGAGATTTTGATTATGATCAATATATAAGCCATTTGATCTACCAGAGCTATCTGTAAATACACTTAATTTTCCCTCAATATCATATTTATAAATGCGATTATTAGGCTGGTCAGTAAAATAAACATTCCCTGAACTATCGGCTGTTGGGCCTTCAGTAAAGCTAAAGTTATCCGCTACTTTTATAATTTCTGTGTTTTCAGAAATCGGCAATTTAGCATGTTGATCACATCCGAAAAACAAAAAAACAGATAGAAATAAGAGGTGAATACTTCTAAAATCAATCATTTTATAACATTTTGCGTAATTTAAGACTTTTAATGGAAAGCATAAACTGCTAAATCTACCTTAACTATGAAAATCACCCTTAATTACCTATTTGCGATACTATTTGTTTTTATTTCGGCCTGTAATTCAAGTCCTAAAGAGAAAGAGAAAACAGTTGAAAAAGAAGTAAAGGAAAAAGCTATTGAAAAAGAAGATCCGAAAAGCAACATCATTTTTTTTGGTAATAGTTTAACCGCAGGCTATGGAGTGGAAGCAGAAGAGGCTTTTCCTGGCTTAATCCAGAAAAGGTTAGATTCTTTAAGCTATGACTACAATGTAATCAATGCAGGCGTAAGTGGAGAAACCACAGCTAGTGGTCTTTCACGAGTAGAATGGGTTGTAAAACGCCAGCCGGTTGAAATATTTGTATTAGAATTAGGCGGAAATGATGGCTTAAGAGGAATAAAACCAGAGGAAACCAATAAAAACTTAAGAGCGATAATCGATAAGGTAAGGGAAATCCATCCTGATGTTAAAATCCTACTTGCTGGGATGATGGTTCCACCCAATATGGGACAAACTTATGCTTCTGAATTTCAAAAATTATACCCTAAAATAGCAGCGGAGAAAAATGTGAATCTCATTCCTTTTTTACTGAAAGATGTAGGTGGAGAAGAAGACCTTAACCTACCTGATGGTATTCATCCAACTCCAGAAGGGCATAAAATTGTAGCGGAAACGGTTTGGAAGCATTTGAAGGAAATAATTAAGTAGATAGAGATTGCTAATAAATAGCTATGATTAAAATATGGCCATTTTGTCATTTCACTACTACATTATAAAACTTGTCCGCAGGCGTCTTTGACGCAAAAAATGTCTCGCAAAGCCGCGGAGTCGCAAAGTTTTCGCGAAGTGAAATATTTGTTATCTCTTTTGAAGTAGAATTCAAAACTGCGAACAATTGACAATTATTTAATAACTTGACTTCAAACTTAAGCCCTTTTATATTAGGGAATTCTAATGTTTGAACTGTATTTTAAATCTTAACCTTCTCTAACTGGTATCCTTTTTTCGCCAAGAGATTTAGAAGTCCGTTTTCACCACCCAAATGCCCCATACCAACAGCAATGAATACATTGTCTTGATTAATTAAACTCTCAATGTTGTCAATCCAATTTAGGTTTCTTTGGTCCACTAACAACTTTCTTGTTTCGAGTCCCAATTCTTTATTTAAAATTGCGTTAGCAAAATGGTCAATCCGCCCATCTTTGTATAGATTAATGGATTTTTCATAGCGTTCTAAAATATATTCGTCAGTCTCATCTTTAGCAATATTTGGAGCCTTATACATTAAGCTTAATAATTCGGTAGAAGTCTCAAGACCTGTTAACTTGATGTCATAAGAATCAGCAAAAGTTATTAATTCTACCTCCATGCTTTTTAAATCAGCTCCAAATTGTTCTGAAACTACTTGATAGGTTCTTAATAATTTCTGAGCTCCATTTGGGCTTTCAGCAAACAATTTTTGATCCGTGGAATCCTTAATATTTCGCTCTAGTGCTAAAGTTTTGCATTGTTTAAGTTTTGAAAAGACTTCTTCACTTATTTTAAGTCTGTCCTTAGGGTATAAATGAATTGTTCCAAAAATATATCCAACTTCTCCCTCCTTAGAAATAATTTTCCAAAGCAGTCCTGATCTTTCCTCTCGATCAAATGAACATGAGATTGTCAGTCCAATTAACAGTAGAAAAAAAGCACTAATTTTTCTCATTTAAATATTATTTGCAACACTTCATTATTTCCACATTGGTATTAAGGGCTAAGCCTCAAAGCCTAAAGAAGCACTATCTCCTTCACCACCTCTTTTCCAAGCTCTTCCCTGAATAAATGCATAATTTTTTCTTTGTTCATCATCAATTCATGTTTCAACGCACTGGATTCTACTGTAACAAAAAGCTTACTATCTTTCATAAACACTCCTTTTGTTCTGCTAGCGATTGCCTTGCCCATTAATTTTGGCCATAGATTGACCACTTGGGTTTGATCCACTTTTCTATTCAGGTGATAAGCGTCAAACATTTCATTGATTACCTGTCCAAGCGGAGTAGCTTCCGATTTTCTGATGCTGGCGGGATGTGGGTTTTTCTTTTTATACATTTTCTTGGAGCTTTAGGTCTAATTCAAAAAATTTCTTTTCCGTGTCAATATCTTTTAAATATTCCTTGCTTCTTTCAGGTCTGGCATCGGTCAGAAATATTTGACCAAACCTTCCATCAGCCATCATTTTCAATAAATAAGCAATTCTTTTATCATCCAATTTATCAAAAATATCATCTAGTAAAAGAAGTGGTTTTTGATTTTTGGAGGATTTCAAAAGTTCAAATTGCGCTAATTTT
>QNXU01000176.1 GCA_003973485.1 Bacteroidota bacterium
CTATTTGTTTGCCGGCTCTCACCAAGCTGCAGAAATGACGGCCGCCATGTATTCCTTCATGGCTACCTGCAAGAAGAACAATGTCAATGAACTGGAATGGCTAAAGGATGTGTTTGAAAGAATACAGTCCCACAAACAGAAACACCTTTATCAACTGCTGCCCAACAACTGGGAGAAATATAAAAACAGCTGATGGTTAAAAATAACTCCTCTCCTAGTCTGATAGAGATGGTTTGGTCGGATGGATACGAATATCTGTTCGGTGTAAATAAAATGGTTTGTCCTATTTGGGTCTAATTCCCTTTGATTATCCTGCAATTCGTAAAAATTCAATTCATTATCTGACACCACATGACTTGCTTTCAATCCAGATTCTACTTTAATTAAATCAAACAACTTTCCTTCAAAATCTACTTGTGCAGAATAAATATCGTAAGCAAACGGATTTTCGTTTTCCAATTTTTCTACTGCGTATGCTTGGTCATTTCCTTCTTGAAAATAACTATTGGTAAAAGAAGAGCCACCATTATTAAATAATTTTACATAATTTAAATCAGTAGTGATTTTGGTACCATTAGTATCCAATTTATGCACATAATGCAAGTTTCCCTGAGTATTTAGAAAACGATAGTCAATCTGATTATCAGAATTAATAATAAATTCATTAGCTCCTTGTTTTAAATCAGTATCAATATTAAAATCATGATAAACATCCTGACCATAAACATTGAACATCATCCCAATTGATTGCCTATCATTAATATCGTAATCAGTACCTATTCTTAATGATGGTATAACTCTATTAACATATTCTTTCCCTGTCTGATCAAAAATTGTGGTAACTCCATTATTTTGCGTAATCTCTCTGTAAAAGCCAGCATCCCTAATTCTTCCTCTTTGTGATAAATCAGCATTTATGAAAGAATTCCAGTTCCCTTTTTTATGGTTTAGTTGCAAGCCAGTATTATAGTTTTGCATTTCATTATATCGATAACCTGCATTTAGGCTTCCGTTTACACCTTGAATATTATTTTTCTTCAAAGTAATATTAATAATACCAGCATTACCTTCTGCATCATATTTTGCTGAAGGGTTATTAATGATTTCAATGGTTTTAATATTATCTGCAGACATGCCTTGCAACATATTTTGCAAATCTGCTGCTGATAAATAGGATCTACGACCATCAATCATTACTTGTACACCCGATTTTCCATTAAGCTGAATATTCCCATCTTGATCTACAAAAACGCCTGGTGATTTTTCCAAAACTTCATAAGCAGTGGCACCTGCAGCCATTGCAGTTCCTTCTACAGAAACCACCATCTTATCAGCCTCTACTATTACCTGTGGTCGCATAGCTTTCACTTCTACTGCGTCCATCACCTGAACGTCTTCTTGAAGTTTTATGGTAGAAAAATCAACTGTTGAATTATTGGCATTAACCGTTATACTTTTGGAAAGGTAAGTTTCAAAACCTACGGCAGAAATCTTTATATAATAATCACCATATTTTACATTGATATTAAATTTACCTTCTGCATCCGTGATGCTGCCAGTTAATAAACTTGAATCCGAAGATTGATAAACGACCACATTACTATAAGGAAGTGGCGTACCCTGATTGTCTTTCAATTCACCTTTAATCATGCCGCTTTGCGCTTGGGCAAATGAGGTTAAAAAAATCGTTAATGTTAGTAGAGCTAAAATAGTTTTCATGTTCTTAAGCGTTTGCATGTTTTGTTCTTTAGTTAATAGATGCGTTCATGCTTGCTATCGATGCATGGAATGTGCCATATTCTGTAAAAGGCGAATTTTGGGTTTAGGAGGTGATTTGAAGGATTTCCAAGAGTTGACATGTCCGATTATGAACATATTTTCATTTCATAAATGAACAATTGTATAAAAGAAGCTATTGAATTAGGCTTTAAACCTGAGCACTTATTTTAACAATTTGAAGGATAAATACTGATTAAACAGTATAAGATGGATAAATCAATACTTTTTGAGATTTAAGCATCAAAGGGAAGGGGATTTTAAATAAGTACGGTACATTATAATATTGTACCGCACTTTAAGTTTTAAATTATTTCCAATTCCTTTCCGATTTTTTCAATCTGATTTAAGGCATAATCTAATTGCTCAATTGAAAATCCTGCAGTAATGGTCATCCTAACTCTGGTTAATTTTCTTGGCACTGCTGGATAAGGCACAGGATTAACAAAAATATTTTGTTGGTGAAGACGGTAGGTCATTTCCTTTACCTTATTATCATCTCCAATTATGATTGGGAAAATGGCCGTTTCAGCATTTCCTATATTAAATCCAGCTTTCAACAATCTGTCTTTAACATAGCGAATATTCTCCCATAGCTTATCCATTCCTGCTTCTTGCTTTGATATTAGATTCAGAGCTTCATAAGAGGAAACCACGGATCCAATAAAAGGAGAAGTGGAAAACATATAGGATCTACTAGTATATTTTAAATAATTGATCAATCGGCTTGAGGCAGCAACATAACCACCAACAGAGCCCACTGCTTTACTTAATGTTCCGGTAATGATATCGACCTTACCTTCCAATCCAAAATACTCTAAAGTTCCTTTACCTGTTTTGCCAATAACACCTGTTGCGTGAGCTTCATCTACCAAAACCCATGCTCCATAATAGTGAGCTATATCCAATATTTCTGGCAGCTTGCATATATCGCCATCCATTGAATATACGCCATCTACTACCACTAATTTATTGATATATTTGTTTTGAATATTTTTCAACACTTTTTCTAAAGAAGCAGGATCATTATGTGAAAAGAATTTCTTATTCGACCCTTTACTACCATCAATAAGACTGGCATGTGCAAACATATCGTAAATAGCTACATCCCTATGCCCTAAAAGTCCTGAAATAGTACCAATATTAGCCCCATATCCTGAACTATAGACAATAGCCTCTTCCATACCTTTCATTTCCGCTATCTTTTCTTGCAGTTGTTTGATAATATTCATCGAACCACTTAATAACGGTACTCCTCCAGCTCCTGCACCATAGTAAGGCGCAATTGCGGTTACTTTTTCTAATATTCTTGGATCCTGAGTTAGATTCAAATAATCATTAGAAGCGAAATTCAGCATTTCTCTTATTTCCTTTGTTACAGGATCTATAATTTTAGAGACTACTTTAGAGCCATTAATAGACTCACGTTCATACAAAAACCGTTCATTAGCTTTCATATCAGAAAACCAACTGTTCATCATATCCATTCTGCTCTCCCATTCGGCATATTCCAGCTTTGGGTCACCCGTAAAATTGTAAAGTGAATATTTGTTGGCGTCTATTTCCCCAGCAGGAGAAATGTCAAAATACATGTGGTCAATTTGTTCTTCTTCAAAAAGATGATAGTGCTTCCTTGAGCTGGTGGGATTAAATGACATTTTGTAAAATTTTGGTTTATTACTTAGCAACAATAATAAGGAATGGGGAAGCACAAATGCAAACCCATTTGGGTTAATTGTTAAGTTATTTTATAAATTCTTTTAAGGCAGAAAAGTTAAATTCATGTCTTTGTCTAACATCCAGCCAGTTATGCTGTAGCGTTTTCTATATGACATCAAAACCTCATGTTCTAGTTCACTTCTAAAAAGTAATAAACGCCCAGCAAGAGGTTGAACCACTTCCGTTTTATTATTGAGATAAATTGCTAATTCCCCGCCATCTCCTTCTTGCCAATTTTCATTAAGGTATAAAACAAATGAAATAACCCTGTGGGCATTCTGCTGAAATCGATCTACATGTTTTTTATAAAAAGTATTTTCTGGATAGATGGCAAAATGGGTTTCAAAATCTTTCAGACCTAAATAGCATGTTTCATTCAAAGCACTTTTCAAACCTTCCATTTTATCTAAAAACTCGAGCACTATCTTATGCTGGTTATTTCTATCCAGCCATTGGATATAATCGCCTCTTATGCTCTTATCCAATTGGAATAATGCTTGTTTCCCTATTCCTGCCTTTTTGAATTCACCAGTCTTACTGCCCTCATTTGCAATCAAAACGAATTCTTTCACGCTTTCAATTGAGATAAAATCATCCCAAATGAAATATCCTGCATCGCTTAATGCATCGATTGCAGAACCTAATTTATCAATACCTTCCATTTAACGGCAAAAATACATAATAAACTTATTAACTTGATATAATAATTAGCTAACGTTATGTATACTTGCGAAAAAAAACTTGCATTTTTTAAAACCGTTAGCAAGAGTAACATAAAGATTTAAAGACTATAACCATATTTCAGCCAAACCTAAGAACTTTTTAAATTATTAATTAATGATTTATGTCTTCAGAAAGAGGTGAAGCTGTTTTATATTTTGATTTTCATTTCAAATTGGCAAATAATCCAAATGATATAATTGCCTTTTTAAACCAATTTGAAAATGCGGAAATCAATCAAAGTGAATTTTACGGAAAGGTTAAATTCCAAACCATCCTAGACATTCTAAATCAAAACAAACAATTAGCGGGAAAGGAAGATGCTTTTCAGAAAGAGCTTGATGGGATGTTTAACGAAATTAAACTGGAAATTTGCAGGCGATTGAGACTGCTTTTAGCATTTGAAGAGTTAACGGGCACTCCAAAAGAAGATTGGCAGAAATTAAAAGTATTTAATTCTATATTAATAGACTTAAAGCAACAAGGCCTTTTCGAAATGATTAAGAAATTAATGAAAGAAAATGACATTAACTTAGGCAAGAGATTTTCAATGGAAGAAAAATATAAACCATTTACTCCCAATCTAAATGGCAAAACAAGCCAAAATCATATCAAGTCTGAGCTAATTTCTGAGCATGAAAATATTAATTGCGCTTTTGACATCTGGCTAAACCCATTGGAATTTGAAAAAGTCTTTAAGAACAGGAATGAAGGCAAACAAAAAATTGAAGCGGAAGAACTTCCTGAAGAGTTAAAATACGAAAAAATCATACCCAAAATCATTGACAGAAATTCACTAAACTTTAACACTAGGAATGATAGCAAGTCTGAATATCAGGAAATATTTAATTTGAAAAATTATCACTTAAAAAGAGTTCTTCAATAGCACTACTTCCCTTCCAAAAGGGAGATTTCATCTTTTTTAAGTTTATCGACTATCAAACTACTTGCTCCAATAATTGGGGCAGATTGGTTTTGTAACTGAGAAGAAATCACTCTTACTCGTCCCTTAAACACAGGCATTAAGTTTAATTCCAAATGTTCTTTCACAGGATTGAAAATCAAATCTCCAGCTTGCGATAATCCACCGAAAATAAAAATTGCTTCCGGATCAGTGTGTATAACAGTATCGGCCAATTTGGTTCCTAATATTCTACCTGTATATTCAAAAGCTTGTTTGGCAATAATATCACCCTTTAACGCATATTTTGTTATCATTTCAGGGCTCAGCTCATCAAAACTAACCGACCTCAGCGCACTATCTTCTGTATAATCTGCAAGGAGTTTATAAATGGTTCTTTTAATCCCTGTTGCAGAAACATAGGTTTCCAGACATCCCCGTTTTCCACAACCACAAAACCTACCATTTCCATAAGTAACTGTGGTATGACCAAGTTCACCAGCAAAACCATTAGCACCATTCACTAATTGACCATTGCATACAATTCCGGCACCAAGGCCTGTCCCTAGCGTGATGACAATAAAATCCTTCATTCCTTTGGCACCACCAAAAATCATCTCTCCTACTGCAGCAGCATTGGCATCATTGGTAACAACAGTTGGTACATCAAACTCATCTTCAAGCGTTTTGGCCAGAGGCAAAATACCCTTCCATCTTAAATTGGGCGCATGCTCAATTGTACCTTTATGATAATTAGCATTTGGTGCTCCAACTCCTATCCCAATTAATTCATGTTTTTCAGAATCTAATCCTTTACGGATTTCATTTGATAACAAATGAATATAATCTTCAAAAATTGCTTCCGTTTGAGTGGGAATAGCACCTTGATATAAAACCTTACCATCTAAAGATACAATCCCAAATTTTGTTCCGGTGCCCCCTATGTCAATCCCAATGCTAACTTTCATACTACTAAATATTTAAAGATTGCCCTGCTTATTTCATAAGCTAGCAATATCAATTTTTATAATGTTTTTTGATCAAATAACTTACTAATAAATCTATAGGCTCTTCTATGAAAATACCTTTGATCAACTGATGTTCTCCCACTACCTCATTAACTATCTCTTCAAAGAAGTGAGGAACAGAACCTACAAAATGAACAGGAAGGTTTTTATAATTTTTTATACTACAAATATAGGTTTCAACAAACTCATGAACACTTTGCTTAACCATTGCTTTAAGATAAGGATGTTCAATACGTTCCTTAATAAACTGGCTAAAACTGCTTAAATAAACATTTGCATAAGGTTTTATGTAAACATTCAATAAGATCTCTTCTTTATCTATTTGAAATTCTTTTTCGAGATCTTGAGCAATTTCAGATGGCAGCTGCTTCTTTAAAAATTTACTTAAAAGAAGTTTCCCGAAATGACTTCTACTTCCTTCATCTCCCAATATAAAATCCATCCCACTTACTTCCTGGCGAACTATATCCCCATCAAAGTGGCAAGCATTTGAGCCTGTTCCCATTAGCGCAGTGATGGAAGGCTCACCATTGAAGGTTGCAAAAGCTGCCGCAACTATATCTTCTTTAACATATAGGTGCGATTTATTGAAAACCATAGACAAACCCCTTTCCACCATTGATGCAAAATGCTTGCTTGAACATCCCGCACCAAAATAATACACCACTTCTATTTCTGATTTATGATCAAGAATATCAGAGCCCAGAGATTTTGCAATATCGCTGATGGCTACATCATCCATAAAGAAAGGATTCATTCCTTTAGAACTTTTTCGGGCTAAAGTTTTATTGGCATCTACTAACTGCCAATCGCATTTTGTGGAACCGCTGGTACCTATTAGTATCATAATTTATATTGATAAGATTTTAGCAATTCTTAGATCATCCTTATGGATATCCTTAGGCTGATTCATGATGTCATCAAATTTATTAAAAATAATATCATGATGTCGAATACCTACCATTGCATCAGTTTTTCCTTGGTCTAATCCTTCAATTGCTGCTACTCCCATTTTACTTGCCAATACCCTATCAAAATAGGTTGGCGTCCCTCCTCTTTGAAGATGACCTAATATAGTCACTTTTGTGTCAAAATAAGAGGATTTCTCCTTCACTTTTTGTGCAATTTCCATAGCTGAACCAGACTTCCCTCCTTCTGCCACAATCACTAAACTAGAAGTTTTATTCTTTTTACCTCCCTTATTTAATTTCTCCACCAATTCATCAATAGATGTTTCTTCTTCAGGAATTATTATAGAAACTGCACCTCCTGCAATTCCGCTGCTAATGGCAATATAACCTGAGTCACGCCCCATTACTTCAATGAAAAACAAACGATTGTGCGACAAGGCTGTGTCTCGAATTTTATCTATCGCCTCCACTGCAGTATTGGTGGCTGTATCATAGCCAATGGTATAATCCGTTCCTGGAATATCATTATCAATCGTACCTGGAATACAGATATAGGGGATTCCATGCTCTAAATATAAATGATGCATACCCGTAAAAGAACCATCACCTCCAATGCCTATCAAGGCATCAATATTATTGCTTTTTAATTGATCGAAAGCTTTTTTTCTACCTTCTGGTGTTCTGAATTCTTTTGAGCGTGCGGATTTCAACATAGTGCCTCCTCTTTGCAATATATTGGCTACAGAGCGCACATCCATTTCTTCAAAATCACCTTCTATCATCCCTTCATATCCTCGATATATCCCCACGATTTCTTTATTATAAAAAATCCCTGCTCTTACTACGGCTCGTATTGCAGCATTCATTCCAGGAGCATCGCCCCCAGAGGTAAAAACACCTATTCGATTTATCTTGTTCATCTGAAAAAATTGTTCAACCCGCCAAAGATAGTGTAATGTGTACACTTACCCAATAGTATTTTATTATCTTTGCAACACTAATTGAATAGAAACATGTCAGAATTCCATTACAATCCGCACATTTCGGTTGATTGCGTCATTTTTGGCTTTGATGATGAAAAGATCAATATTTTATTGATAAAGAGAAAGCAAGAAGGCGAAAATGTTTACGCACTACCCGGAGATTTAGTCCAAAAGGGAGAAGATTTAGATGTAGCCGCTACCCGAGTTCTTTACGAGCTAACAGGCATGGAAAATTTATACTTAGAACAATTTAAAACATTTGGCTCGCCAGACAGAACATCAGATCCTGTAGATGTGGAATGGATTAAATCTGTTAGAGAACATCCAGAAGCTAGGGTTATTACGGTTGCCTATAATTCACTAGTAAAAACTGAAGATTTTGATTATAGACCTTCTTCTTTTGCAGAGGAAGTTTTGTGGCACCCTATTGAGAAACCCCAAAAATTAGGTTTTGACCATAATGAAATTGCTAATACTGGTTGGGCAATGTTAAGAGAGAAAATTAAAAGAGAACCTATTATAGCCTTTTCATTATTACCTGAAAAATTCACACTCAGACAATTACAAACACTTTATGAAGCAATAGTTGGGCAAGAATTGGATAAGAGAAATTTCAGAAAACGAATGTTGAGAAACAGGTTTTTAGTGCCAATGAATGAAAAGGAAACGGGTGTATCTCACAAACCAGCACAATTTTATCGTTTTGATGATGCTATTTATAAAGAGGAATTTGCTAAAGATCAGTGGTTTTTATTCTGAAAATCTGGAATAGGCTTATGATAATAAAGGAGTTAAACAAATAAATAGTAGCCAAAGGCAACACTTTTTTTTAAACCACAAAGTGAAAAAAGAAGAAAAAAGTATTTTCGTTAAAGCGAAAAACTTTAATAGCTGACATAAGACTTAATAATCAGATGTGAATAGTTTTATTTAATTTTCGGTAAATTAAAATTTCCTAAATGATTTAATTATGTGTGGCATAGCAGGAGTTTGGTCAAGAAACGGAGCTTTAGAAAAGGATAGGTTTGACCATGCGCTCTATTTAATGAATCATCGTGGGCCAGATGAAAGCCATTCAATCAAAACTTCCAATACAAACCTTGGTGTCCAAAGATTAAAAATTATTGGAATTGAAAGTGGAAAGCAGCCAGTTAACAATGACTTAGGGCATTACTTGGCATTTAATGGGGCAATATATAATTACC